>JALOMD010000511.1 GCA_025455595.1 Cytophagales bacterium
ATTCTGACAAGATTTGCAACTGTACGGCGTATCGCGACAACGCCAGCGGGTCGGGCGTTTTTTGCTTGATGGCACCGACAATCGTTTCGATGGCTTTCTCATTGGATTGGTTGCCAAAATTAGCCAACACCGCAAAAACAGCCACTGCCGGATGCGTGAGCAAATCTTGGTAAGCGATTCGTCGGAAATCGAAAAGGAAGTATTGGAACGAAACAGCATCGAACATTTGCAAGCTGTTATTAATGGATTGGTTGCCGTCGCCTGCATAAAACAAATATTGCCTGACGGGCAGAAAATACTTGTTCAGCAACAGACCCGAATAGAAATACATCCGCTCTGCTAGTCGCTTCTCAAATTTATTAGTGGCCTCCCCCAACCCCCTCCGAAAGAGGGGGCTTTTAACTCCTCCCCCTTCGGGGGAGGCTGGGTGGGGCTTACTTTTTAGGCAGCTTTGTCGGCAACGGCTGCGCAGAGGAATAGTCGTGCTTGGTCAGGAACGACAGCACCTGTGGGAACAGGTCTTGTAGGTTTTCTTTGAAAATGGGATGCGGTGCGTCTCTGTGAATTAGTGATGCATTTTTCGTCCTACCTTTTTGGTCAAAAAACGCCCAAAACGAAAACTCATGGCCTTTGCCAAATATATATTCAGTTATAAGGGTAAAAACTTATATTTTATTTTAAAAAATATAACAAAATTAATAACTAATTGTGAATTATAAACAAGATGCAAAATTTTAGTAAAAAATACTTAGAATATTTTTGTCACAATGAGTAATATTTTTAAGTTTGATTGAGTTTAAAAAACAAGGGTGTTTTTCAGAAAACCCTTTTAAAACAAACCTATTTTTTCAAGAAATGGCATATTTTATGAAAAACGGGTTTGAAAAAGAGGCCATAATAAGAAAATAGTCAAAAGTACTCATCATTTCTTCACTCTAATCCTTTACATGACTATGGCGGAAGTCATCAAGCAACCTTTGGACAGGCTCAATGTCCTCAGTTTCAGCGGTGTGCAAATGCGCACCTTTCACATCACCTGGCTCACCTTCTTTGCCTGCTTTTTCGGCTGGTTCGGGTTGGCACCACTCATGCCCACCATTCGCGAAGACTTGGGGCTGACCAAAGGACAAGTCGGCAATACGGTGATTGCGGCGGTTTCGGCTACGATTTTTGCCCGGTTGCTCATCGGGCGGTTGTGCGACACGTGGGGGCCGCGTAAAACCTACACTGCTTTGCTGCTTATCGGCTCCATTCCTGTGATGTGCGTCGGATTAGCACAGGATTACACTACGTTTCTGCTCTTCCGGCTCGCGATTGGTGTGATCGGAGCCTCGTTTGTCATTACGCAGTTTCACACTTCGATGATGTTTGCGCCGAAAATCAAAGGCACGGCCAATGCCGTGGCCGGTGGCTGGGGTAACCTGGGCGGCGGCGTGACCAACATGTTGATGCCCGTGATTTTTGCGGGCATCGTGGCCGCCGGTTATACCAAAGCCGAAGCGTGGCGATATGCGATGATCCTGCCCGGAGCCATGCTGCTGGTAATGGCGTTTGTTTATTACAGATTCACCAAAGATACGCCTGCCGGAAACTACGACGAAATCCAACGCACCCAAGCCAGTAAACAGCCGTTTTCGTGGACAGTGCTGGCCGACTGGCGCGTATGGGCGTTGGCGTTGGCCTACGGCGTGTGTTTCGGCATGGAAATCACGTTTGACAACGTGGCCGCGCTGCACTTTGTGGATTCGTTCAAATTGGATCAAACCAGTGCTGGCTTTTGGGCGGGCGTGTTTGGTGGCATGAACATCTTCGCCCGTGCCGTGGGTGGCATCGTAGCTGATAGAGTGGGCAACAAATACGGAATGCGTGGCAAAGGTTGGTTGCTGGGTTTGGTGCTGGGACTGGAAGGGCTTGGTTTGGTATTTTTCGCCCAAGCCGGAACGTTGGGAATTGCCATTGTGTCCATGCTCACGTTTGCAATGTTCCTCAAAATGGCGAACGGAGCTACGTATGCCATTGTGCCGTTTATCAATCAGAAAAATGTGGGTACGGTGGCCGGTATTGTCGGGGCTGGCGGCAACGTGGGCGGCATGTTGTTCGGCTTTCTGTTCAAGTCTGAATCTATTACGTATGCACAGGCATTTCTCTATATCGGCCTGATTGTGACGGTGGTGGCGATGGTCGTTTTCCTGACCAAGTTTGAGAAAGCGGCTCAAGTTGAAACCGTTGCCAAAACTGCGGAAGCCACCGCATAATACCTGTTGCCGTTTTAGCCAATTTTTGCCCAAAACGCCGTGTTTGCTACAGAGGTTTCGGGTTCTGAAAAGATACTATTTGGCCGTTCATTGTGCCGTCATTGCGCGTTTCTCACCCGTCATTGCGAGCCATGTAGCGAAGCGAAATGGCGTGGCAATCTGCCGCCGATAGCTTCGTGAATGTTTCTGAGCCGTTTTCTGTTCAAACGCGCATTTTAACAGGAATGCGAGCCTTTGGGAAGCGTGTTTGCCGAGCCTGCGCCTGACAGATTGCCACAGCTCTCCGCTATCGCTTCGAGCCTCGCAATGACGGATTCAGGGACAAGGCAAACGAATCTTGATTCAGACCAAATAGCGTTTTAAGCAATTTTTGCCTAAAACGGCTTAATCCTCTGTAGAAAATCAGAATCAAGATTTGAAGAATTGGTAATAAAAATAGAATGACACCTTCTTCAGCCGCTCGCTTTTAGCGAGTGGCAACTGTCTGACCGCGAAGCTGGTCAGTCGGCTTCTGGCCGGAATAAGTAAGTTTAGCACAGTCCCAAAATAGTATCTTTTGGAAAGGCAAAACTTGCCTATTCATACACATCGGCCAGAGGCCGCCCGGCGGGGCTTCGCCGCCGGACAGTTGCCACTCGCTAAAAGCAAGCGGCTGTGTGAGGGACAATCTTGCAGGTTTTAATCCTGCTTTTCCTGAAAATCCAGTAAGTCCTGATTCTGACAATCGGCGTTTTAGTCAATTTTTGCCCAAAACGCCATTTCTGAATTCTGAATTCATAATTCTGAATTAAACCCATGCAATCCTATAAATCCACCTGTTGTTACTGCGGAACTGGCTGCGGCGTGATTGTCCACAAGGACAAACAAGGCCGCGTGACCGTTGAAGGCGACCCCGACCATCCAGTTAATCGCGGGATGCTTTGCTCGAAAGGCATGAATTTGCATTATACCGTGAACGACCAGTCGGATCGGCTGCTGTACCCGGAAATGCGGTTCAACAAAAACCTGCCGCGCCAACGGGTGACGTGGGACGATGCGCTGGAACGTACCGCTCTGGTTTTCAAGACCCTGATTGACAAATACGGCCCCGACTCCGTGGCTTTTTACGCTTCTGGCCAATGCCTCACCGAAGAATATTACGTCATTAACAAGCTTATTAAAGGCTTCATCGGCAGCAACAACATTGACACCAACAGCCGTTTGTGCATGAGTTCGGCGGTGGTGGGTTACAAGATGTCGCTGGGTGAAGACAGCGTGCCCGTTTGTTACGACGACATTGAACTGTCCGACTGCATTTACGTGGCCGGGGCCAATCCGGCGTGGTGCCATCCGATTATCTGGCGGCGCGTGGAGGCGCACAAGGCGGCCAATCCACACGTGAAAATCATCGTGGCCGACCCGCGCCGCACCCAAACCTGCGCCATTGCCGATGTGCATTTGCAACTCAATCCCGGAACGGACATTGTGCTGAACCACGCGCTGGGACGGATTTTGATTGAAAAATGGCGACGTGGACAGTGATTTTATCAAAAACCACACCGAAGGGTTTGAGAAATACCGCGAGTCGGTGATGCAGCGAACTACCGAAGAATCCGCCGACATCTGCGGCGTTTCGGTGGATGACTTGCGTCAGGCGGCGGCGCACATCGGAAATGCCAAAGGTTTCCTCACGCTGTGGACGATGGGATTGAACCAGAGCGTCGTCGGCGTGAACAAGAACCTGAGTCTCATCAACTTAAACCTTATCACCGGACACATCGGCAAGCCCGGCTCCGGCCCGTTTTCACTCACCGGACAACCCAATGCGATGGGTGGGCGAGAAGTCGGCGGTTTGTCGAACTTGCTGCCTGCCCACCGCGATTTGCTGAATCCGGCGCACCGCGCGGAAGTACAAAAATTCTGGGGCGGAACCGAAATCTCACCCAAACCCGGCCTCACGGCTACGGAAATGTTCGAGGCACTGAACGAAGGCAAACTCAAGGCCATCTGGATTATCTGCACCAATCCGCTCATCAGTCTGCCCGACGTTCGCATGGCCGAAGCCGCGTTGAGAAAAGCCAAATTCGTTGTCGTTCAGGATATTGCCCATCGCGTAGAAACGCTGAAGTACGCAGATGTGGTCTTTCCCGCCGCCGCCTGGACGGAAAAAGAGGGCACGATGACCAACGCCGAGCGGCGCATCTCGTACTTGTCAAAAGTAACCGATGCCCCCGGCGAAGCCCTTCCCGACGCGGAAATCATTTGCCGTTTTGGGCAAAAAATGGGGTTTTCAGGCTTCGATTACAAAAATGCGGAGGAAATTTACCTCGAACACTGCCAACTGACACGCGGGACGAATATTGACATTAGTGGGTTGAATTACAGTATTTTAAAGGAGCAGACGGTGCAGTGGGGCGGCCCCCTCCCGGCCTCCCCCCAAGGGGGAGGAGAAAAGGACGGCTCGGAAAATAGTATCTTTTCGGAGACTAAAAGCCCCCTCCTTGGGAGGGGGTTGGGGGAGGCTGGGAGGGGGCTTTTCCGCGACCGAAAGTTTTTTACCTCCTCCCAGAAAGCCATCATCCACACCGTGCCGGACAGCAACACATCCGAACAACCCGACGAAGACTTTCCACTTATCCTCACCACCGGACGCATCCGCGACCAGTGGCATACGCGCAGCAAAACGGGCAAGGTGAACAAGCTGAACCAGCACATCGCCGAGGCGTTTCTGGAAATCCATCCCGACGATGCGAAATCCCGTGGCATTGAGGAAGACCAGTTGACGGAAGTGTTCACGCGGCGCGGACAGGTGCGCGTGAAAGCCCGCCTCAGCCAAGACATCAAACGCGGCGTGGTGTTTCTGCCGATGCACTGGGGCAAAGTGCTGAACAGCGACCTGAACCGGGCCAACAACCTGACCAACAACCTGATAGACCCGAAATCGAAGGAGCCGGATTTTAAGTTTTGCGCCGTGCAGGTGCAGAAATACCGGAAGCCGAAACAGAAAATTGTGGTCGTGGGGGCCGGGGCCGGGGCGTTTGGCTTTGTGAAATCGTACCGGGCGTTGAATGCGGACGACGAAATCACGATTTTCAGCAAGGAGAATTTTCCGTTTTACAACCGTGTGATGCTGCCCGACTACATCAGCGGTCACCAGACTTGGGAGCAACTCGTGAAAATGAAGGACGAGGAGGAAGACGGCTACCGCATCCGGCTGCACCGGGGCGTGAGCATCGAAACAATTGACCGGACGAACAAGAAAGTGCTTGACAGTCAAGGGGTTTGGCATGAGTACGACATACTATTGCTGGCAACGGGCAGTCGCGCCGCCATGCTCCGCGACGTGCCGCCGCTGAAAGGCATTTTCACGATGCGCAGCCGCTACGATGCGGACAATTTCAAGGAACTACTAAACGGCCCCCTCCCGGCCTCCCCCCAAGGGGGAGGAGAAAAGGACGGCTCGGAAAATAGTATCTTTTCGGAGACTGAAAGCCCCCTCCTTGGGAGGGGGTTGGGGGAGGCTGGAGGCCGGGAGGGGGCTTCTGTAGTCATTGTGGGCGGTGGTTTGCTGGGCATCGAACTGGCGGCTTCGTTGCGCGAAATTGACTTCCCGGTGACGGTCATCCAGCGGATTTCGCGGCTGATGGACAGGCAGTTAGACCCGCTCGGCAGTCAGTTGCTGCACGAAGAACTGACCGACAAAGGCATCGAGATTTTTTACAACGATGAAATTGAAACGTTCATCGGCAAAGACACGATTGAAGGCATCCGGCTGAAAAGCGGCCAAAAAATCGCGTGCGGCGCGTTGGTCATCGCCATCGGCACAACTCCGAACAGCGAGCTTGCCAAGGCCGCCGACCTGACTTGCAAACGCGGCGTGGTGGTGAACGAATACCTGCAAACCTCGGATCCGAACATCTACGCCATCGGCGAAATCGCTGAATTTCAGGGCTTTCTGTACGGCATTACCGCCGCCGCCGAACAGCAGGCCGACATCGTGGCGCGTTACCTCAACGGCGACATTGCGGCGTATTACCAAGGCTCGCTGCTGATGAACATCCTGAAAGTGCAGGGTACGGACATTTGTTCGCTGGGCCTCGCCGAAGCCCCGCCCGACAACCCGGCCTACGAGGAGGTGCTGTTCATGGACAAGGCCAAGCGGTACTACAAAAAGTGCATCATCCACAACGACCGGCTGGTGGGTGCCATCCTCATCGGCGACAAAAGCGAGTTCGCCGAGTTCCGCGACCTGATTGGGAAGAAGATGGAACTGTCGGAGAAGCGTCTGCAACTGCTCCGCTCCAACCAAAAAGCCGAGCCGATGCTGGGCAAGCTGGTGTGTTCGTGCGGCGGCGTGGGCGAAGGGAATATTGTGAACAAAATCAAGGAAGGCTGCACGGAATTGAAGCCACTGTGCCAGGCTTCCGGTGCTGGCCTGGGCTGCGGCTCCTGCCGCCCGGAGGTGCAAGCGATTTTGGAGCGGGAGATGGCGAAGGTGGAGGTGGGTGTTTGAGAAATAGTATATTTGGGGAGGGTGAAACTTTCACATTTGTCAATTCGACAATCATATAAATTTGTAAATCTGTATCAATAAGATTATATTTGATTAGCTACCATAGGTTTAGGTGAGAAAGTTGCGGTACTCAGCGAGATGGAATAATTTTAGATAAGATAATGATTACAATAATCAGTTGGAATACCAATAAGAAAACAACGGCATTTCTGAGGAAAGCTTTGACAGAACTTGTGACAGAACACTCGCCTGAAATACTTGTGTTTCAAGAGTGTTTAGGAATCTATGTGAATACTATGTTGAACCCGACGTATGACGAGATTCCTTATCCAGGAACTGGACTCGATAGAAGAGTGCGGATATTTTTGAAGAAAAATACTTTTAATAGGTTCGGGATAAATACTGCTTTCAACAACAAATTAGTTTTTATTCATTTAAAGAAAATCGGTGGGTTGGAAGATTTTAATCTTGCAGGAGTACATTTTTACAGCAGATTGAATACGGAAAAACAGCAATTATGGAAAAATAAGCCTTTTGCGGATAGAGTTAGC
>JALOMD010000512.1 GCA_025455595.1 Cytophagales bacterium
AGGCATGGTGGCTTGGGACAAACAACTGAACCCGCTGCAAATGCAACAGGTGTCGAGCTACATCCTGAGCCTGCAAGGCACCAACCCGCCCAACGCCAAAGAGCCGCAAGGCGACAAAGTGGTGCAAGGCAAGCTTTCGATGAAGTAGAAAGGGCGAAGGGCAAGGAGCATGGGGCAGAGAGCAACAGGCGTTTTGGGCATTTTTTGCCCAAAACGCCCGTAGAAATGTCCGTCATTGCGAGGCCCAATTGTTCTGCGAAGTCTGCGACTTCGCGGTTTTATGCCGGTAGTCTCTGACTACCTCGTGCGAAGCACGAAAGAGACGTTGTAAGCAAAGGCGGTTGCGCTACGCGCCGGTAGTCGCAGACTACCGTATATCCAACTTCGCAGCCACAAGCTACGAAGAACGCCTTTGACAAACAGCGTTTCAGGCAAAATTTGCCCAAAACGCCTATCGCCCCGAGGGGGCAGAATACCATAGCGCACGGCATCGCCCTTCGGAACCGACACATACTCACGGTTCACAACCGACAACCGTATGGAAGCCCAAGAAGCATTGAAGGAGAAAGAAAACTCCTCCCCCTTGGGGGGAGGCCGGGAGGGGGCCTCCTTCCGCGAGAAATTGGGCGTGCTGGACAAGCAAGGCCACCGCGAATGGATGTACCCAAAAGCCGTGAACGGCTGGTATTACAAGGCCCGCACGGTTTTCGGCGTGGCGTTGCTGGCATTGCTTTTCTCAGGGCCGTTCTTGCGCATCAACGGCCAGCCGGTGCTGTTGCTCAACGTGTTGGAACGCAAGTTCGTGATTTTCGGCGTGGCGTTCTTTCCGCAGGACTTCTACCTTTTTGCGTTGGGAATGCTATCGTTCCTCGTGTTCATCATCCTGTTCACGGTGGTGTTCGGACGGGTGTTTTGCGGCTGGGCCTGCCCGCAGACGGTTTTCATGGAAATGGTTTTCCGCCGCATCGAGTATTGGATTGAAGGCGATGCCAACCAACAACGCAAGCTGAACGCCGCCCCGTGGACGGCGGAGAAAATCACGAAGAAAACCGCCAAGCACGTCATCTTCTTCGCCGTTTCCTTCCTGATTGCCAACACGTTCTTGGCCTACTTGATCGGAACCGAGCAACTGCAAAAGCTGATAACCGACGGCCCGGCGCAGCACTTGGGCAATTTCGTCGCGTTGGTCATTTTCACCGGGGCGTTTTACACCGTGTTCGCCTTCGTCCGCGAAATCGTGTGCATCGTGATTTGTCCGTACGGCCGCCTGCAAAGCGTACTGCTCGACAACAGTTCCATTGTAGTGGCCTACGACTACGTGCGGGGCGAGCCGCGCGGCAAAATCAAGAAAAACGAAGTGCAGGCCCACGGCGACTGCGTGGACTGCAAACTGTGCGTACACGCCTGCCCCACCGGCATTGACATCCGCAACGGCACCCAACTGGAGTGCATCAACTGCACCGCCTGCATTGATGCCTGCGACGAGGTGATGCTGAAAATAAACCGCCCGAAGGGGCTGATCCGGTACGCTTCCATGCAAGGCATCCGCGACAAAATGCCGTTCCGGTTCACGCCGCGCATCATCGGCTACTCGGTGGTGCTGGTGTTGTTGCTCACGTTGGTCACGGTGCTTTTTGCCGTTCGCAAAGAGGTGGAAGTCACTGTGTTGCGTACGCCGGGCATGTTGTACCAAGAGAAAGACCCCCGCACCGTGACCAACCTGTACAACGCCGAGTTTGTCAACAAAACCTTCCACGACCTGCCGCTCGAACTGCGGGTGAAGGGGCGGGCAGGCCAAGTACGCATGGTGGGAAACAACAACAAAGCCGTGGTGGACGTGCCTAAGCAAGAGGTGGCCAAAGCCATGTTCTTTGTGGACATGCCGAAAAACCAAATCCACACACCCAACACCAAGCTCACCATTCAGGCATTTGCCGACGGCAAGCTCATCAGCGAGGAAGAAACCTCGTTCCTGGGGCCGGTTCAATGACGAATGAGTGAATTTTGAATGATTGAATGGTTGTATTGTTGTATGGCTGGTTGTGGCGTTCCCGCCGGTTGCGGGATTTTGCAATTTTTGCTTAAAACGGAATTGGAAAAACACATTCCGTTATTCACAAAAGCTTCTGTACATTTACTCATCCATATTTCAGAAGGATTTGCCGAAATTTGCCTAAAACGGCTTTGCGGATAGCAGATTATACAAGGGCTTTTTAATTGAATTCCTCTATAAAAATCAGTTATTCATTCATTCAAAATTCAATCATTCATTCATTGTCATGAACTGGGGAAAAGGGATAGCGATTGGCATCGGGTTGTTCATGGCGTTCATATTGGCGTTGGCGATTTACATGATGGGGCAAACGCCCGAATTGGAGGAAAAAAACTACTACGAAAAAGACCTGCGGTATCAGCAGGAAATGGAAGCGAAGCAAAACGCCTCGTCGCTGGCCCGGCCCGCGCAAATCACCTACGACTCGCTTGCCAAAACCGTCGTCGTGGCGTTGCAGTCGCCCGAGGCGGTGAAAGGCACCATCGCCTTCAGCCGTCCGTCGGATGCCAGCCAAGACATCAGCCTGCCGCTCATGCCGCAAGACGGCAAACAGGTGGTTCCCGTCGGGCATTTGTCGGCGGGCCGGTGGCGGGTGCAGTTGAACTGGGAAATGGCGGGCAAGCAATACCAAAGCGAAGCTTGGGAAATCAATGTAAAAAAGTGATAAGTGATAAGTTTATAGTGTTTTAAGCAAAATTTGCCAAAACGCTTCTCCAAATTCATCCACTCGGTTGGTGAAAAACAAACCGCAACAACACCATTAGTCAGCATTTTGAATTCGTAACTCGTACTTCATGTATATCGCATTTGTCACCGGCTTGGTCAGTAGTTTGCACTGTTTGGGTATGTGTGGCCCTATTGCCTTGGCACTGCCCGCCCGCAACCGCTTGAACGCCGTGTTGTACAACTTGGGCCGCATCAGCACCTATGCGGCGTTGGGGGCGTTGTTCGGGTTGTTTGGCCGGGGACTCTACTTGGCGGGCTTGCAGCAGTACCTTTCGGTGGCGGCGGGCGTTTGTATTCTCTTGGTGCTGTTGGTGCCCCGGATGCGGCTGCCGTTCATGGAGCGGTTCACGGTCTGGATTCGGCAAAAATTCACGCCGTTTTTCCGGCAGAAAAACGCCTTTGGCATGTATATGATCGGCGTGCTCAATGGCCTGCTGCCCTGCGGCATGGTCTATGTGGCCTTGGTGGGGGCGGTTGCCATGTCGGGCTTGGGCGAAGGGGCGGCGTACATGGCACTTTTCGGGCTGGGCACCCTGCCCATGATGCTCGCCGTCAGCTTTTCCAAAAAACTCATCAAGCCGCGTTTCAAACTGCAAATCAACCGCCTCATGCCGGTGCTGGCCCTTTGCATCGGGGCGTTGTTCATTGTACGTGGCCTTAACCTCGGCATCCCCGGCCTGAGTCCTAAAGTGGAGGCCCAGACCAAGACGATGAGTTGCTGCAAGAAGAAATAAGGAGCCTCCTCAACCCCTCCGAAGCCGAAGGCCACGACCATGCCCCCGACCAATCGGGGCAGGCTTGGCGTGGGAGGGGTTTTTCTGCTCCGTTTTGGCAGTTGGCGTTTTGGGCATTCCCGCAACGCCAACTATCCGTAACCGGATACTTTTTACGTAGCCGCTCAGACTTAGCTTGACCCAGCCAGCGAGTTGATTTTCAGAATATTGAGTCGTTTTTTCCACCCAAGAGGCTGTCTAACGTTTTCCGCTTTGGTTCAGAAATGCCGGAATGTGCGATTCGTAGGGGCGGGGCTTGCCCCCGCCCTCTCACGGGCAGGCTCGGCCAAGGTCAATCCGGGCCTTCGGGAACCAAGGGCGGGGGCAAGCCCCGCCCCTACGGGTTGGCGTTTTGGGTGAAAATCGCCCAAAACGGAAAA
>JALOMD010000513.1 GCA_025455595.1 Cytophagales bacterium
GGCACCAAACGCAATCTGTTTTCTGATTCAATCACCGTCTATGCCGAACTGTTGCCCGTGACCCAGCCCGACCTCCGTCCCGAACCGCCCGTTTCTGTCGGCTACAGCCGTTCGGAATGGATGCCGTATGCAGTCGGAGCGGCTGTTTTCTGTGTGTCAGGGATTTTTTGGCTGATGTTTCGCCGCTTACAAAAAGTCCGTAAACCGATTTTTGCCCGCAATCCGACACGAGCAATTTTACGAGAATTACGTCTGTTGAAAAGCAAAAGCGTTTCACAGAATCCCAAACAAAACGCCGCCCGACTTGACCAGTTGCTACGCGATTATCTGACACAACGTTTCAACGTTCCGGCGCGTCACTTGTCTGTTGCAGAAATTGTTCGCGAACTACATAATCGAAATGTCGCAGATGCAGCGATTTTAAAAATTGAAGGCTCTATAAAAGACATACAATCCGCCCGCTTCTCAACTGAAAATACTGCCGTTTCACCTGAAGAAATAGAGAGTTTGATTCTATGACTGTCTAATATTTTCGTTTCGGTTCAAAACCGCCGGAATACACGATCCGTAGGGGCGGGGCTTGCCCCCGCCCAGCGCGTCATGAACAGACACGTCAAAGAATAATCCGAGCCTGTGGGAAACAGGGCGGGGGCAAGCCCCGCCCCTACGGATGTTGCGTTTTGGGCATTTTTTGTCCAAAACGGAAAATGTTAGCCAATCACGCTGACAGAATTAGGATGATAAATTTTACAAAAAACGTCTAAAACGGTTTTGTGAATTATGGAAATGGCGTTTCAGACGTTTTTTAGTGAATTTGCTTATGATTAAAGCGACTCGTTAACCCATTAGAAATCAACCCATTGCCTCGTGTTCGCCCATCCCGAAGCCTTTCTGTTGCTGGTGTTGCTGCCCTTGCTTTGGCTGGTTCAGTACCGCAGGCGTGCCCGGCGGCCCGTTTGGACACTATCCGGCGTGCCGTCTGTAGCGGGGCTGACTTCGGGATTGACTACAGTGTTGCGTCTGTTGCCTGAATTGTTACGTACAGTGGCGTTTGTGTTGTTGGTGGTTGCCTTGGCCCGTCCGCAAGTCCAAGAACAGAGCCGCGAGAAAATCCCGGTTGAGGGCGTTGACATTGTGATTGCGATGGATGTGTCGCGCAGCATGGAGGCCGAGGATTTGAAGCCAAACCGCCTCGAAGCCGCCAAACGCGCCGCCCAAGCCTTTGTGGCCGCCCGCCCGACTGACCGCATTGGGTTGGTGATTTACTCCGGCGAAAGCGTCACCGCCTGTCCGCCGACGACGCAGCACGGCCTGTTGCAAAACGTAATTCGCAGCGTGGATTACCAAAACTTGGAAGACGGCACAGCCATCGGACTGGGCTTGGCAAACGCTGTGAACCGCCTGAAAGTCAGTCGCGTAAAAAGCAAAGTGATTGTGTTGCTGACAGACGGCGAGAACAACGCCGGGTTCATTGCCCCGGAAACTGCCGCCGAAATGGCCCGTCGTTTCAAAATAAAGGTCTATACGATTGGCGTGGGAAAAATAGGCATGGCACCGTTCCCTATTCGCCGCACCGACGGCTCAACTACGTACCAGCAAGTGCCGTTCAGCATCAACGAAACACTGCTGCGACAGATTGCCGCACAGACAGGCGGTGCGTTTTTTCGCGCTGACAGCCACGAGTCCCTACAAGGTATATACAGTCAGATAGATGCGTTGGAGAAAAGCAAAGTTCGTGAGAAAATACAGTACTCGTACAGAGAAATATTCGAACCGTTCGTCTGGTGGGCTTTGGCCTTGCTCAGTGCGGAAGTACTGTTGCGATACACCGTGTTTCGCAGTGTTTTGTAGATTCGGCTTTAGCCGAATCGTCGGTGTAAGCGACGCTGTCGTGGTTTTGATCACTCATCCCGACAAAGTCGGGACTACACTCATGGCACACAGAAAGGCGTTTTAGGCAATTTTTGCCAAATTTTCAGCACTTGTGCAAAAATATTCACTCATTCAATAATTCATTCATTCAAAATTGGATTTCGCGCATCCTGAATGGTTTTGGACGTTGACAATACCGCTCGGCTGGGGGCTGGTATTCGCGGCCTATCGGCTGTGGTCTAAACGGGCGGTGCGGCGGCTGGGCGGTGCGGCGTTGCCGAACACGGCACGTCGGCAATGGCTGCGTTTTGTGTTGATTTTCTGTACAGGCCTGTTGTCGGCGGTAGCGTTGTTGAGTCCGCGTTTTCCCGAAACCGTCACGGCACCGCCGGTTCCGGTGGCCGATGTCGTGTTTGCCGTGGACGTTTCGGTCAGCATGCTTGCCGCCGACACACCGCCGAGCCGGTTGGCGCGGGTGCGGCAGGTGCTGTCGCAAACACTGGCCGGACTTGACCGGAGCCGGGTGGGCGTGGTGGTCTATGCGGCGCAGGCGTTTCCGTACGTGCCGCTGACAGACGATTTGCCCATAGCCGCGTCGTTCATCCCCGCCGTCCAGCCGACTTTGGTAAACCAACAGGGTACACGTTTGGCAAAGGCGATGGAAACGGTCGGCTATTATTTCACAGACACATTACGAACCAACGCTGTGGTTTTTGTATTGAGTGATGGTGAAAACCACGACACCGATTTTGAAAAGTCTGTTCAGAAATTGACGCAACGCGGCATAACCGTACACACCATAGGCGTGGGAACAGAAACCGGCGGTTCTATTCCGTTGACAGACGACAAAGGGAACACAAGATTCAAAACAGACGCAAGCGGCCAGCAAATTGTGACACGCCTTGCGCCTGACAACCTGCGTCGCATTGCCGCCGCCGGTCGCGGACAGTATTTTGAAGCCGCCGCCACAACCGAAACCGTGCGTTTCATCACCCAACGCATTGAAGAAACCCGGCTTGCGGTCGGCAAACCGCCGCGTATCACGGGTTACCGGTATTTGTTCCAGTGGTTGCTCGGTGCGGCGGTGGTTCTGTTGTTGATTGAGCGGCTGCGTTGATTACAAAGTCGTAAGTCGTAAGTGGTAAGTGGTAAGTCAGCGGTCAGTCGAAGTTGTGTTGCAAATAATCGAAAGATAGATGTTTGCAATGTTTTTTGTGCGCCAGAAATAGTATCAACTATTCTTCGTCTGTTGAAAGTCGAATAATGAGTCGAATAATGAATAGACCAATAATCGACGAAATACACAAATCTGTAGCTATTCAAGCGTTTTGGCCTTTTTTTGCTTAAAACGAGTAAAAAAATATTTTTTGTAAAACCATTCAACCATCAATGCCACACCATTCGGCTATATTTTTCCTTTGTTTCTTGACTGTTCTTCCGTTGGGGACAAGGCCCGAACGCGACCATTTGCGGCGCGGCCTTGAACAGTACAGGCAGGGCGAATACGGTGACGCGGAGGTGAGTTTTCGGCGGGCGTTGGCCGCCAAGCCCGGTTTTGCCGAAGCCGCCGCCAATTTGGGCAACGCGTTGTTTCAGCAAAGCCGTTTCCCCGAAGCCGAGCGGTTTTACAAAGCATCGCTGCCGCATTTGCCGGTGGCGGCCCGGCCGGGCGTTTGGCAGAATTTGGGTAATACCTTGCTGAAACAGAACCGATTGATAGAAGCTGCGGAAGCTTATCGGCAAGTGTTGCGCCTAAAACCGCATCACGCAAACACAAAAACAACTGACGCAAAACAGTGAAAAGCAGGACGAAAAAAACAACCAGAAACCCGACGCAAACAAGCCTGATCAAAACGCCGAAACATCGCAAAGCCGTTCCACCGACCGCATCCAGTCGCAGACAACCGCACTGAGCGGTGACGAAATGGAAACCATGCTGCGCCAGTTGGATGCCACCGAAAAACAAATCCGAGGCCGCCCGACTCGCGCCAAAGCTGAAAAGAAAGTGCGTACAGAGGAAAAGGACTGGTGAGTAGCGTTTATCGTTTTACGTTTATCGTTTCGCGTTTTGGGTATTTTTTGCCAAAACGCGTTGCTATACAGAAACTTCTTTGCGCCCTTTGCGTGAAACCTTTGCGTCTTTGCGTGAATTTTTTGCTCGCAAAGGCGCAGAGAAAAAAACGCAAAGGGGGCAAAGAAAAACATCCACGACTTACTACCTACCACTTAAAACTTGAAACCATTCCCTCACATAGCATTTTCTCTGTTCCTACTCTGTGCGTTTCAAGCAATTTTTGCCCAAAACGCCTCGGAGAAAGTGTTCCTTCGTTGGGAAACGGCTCGCAGTACGGTCTATCAGGGCGAGGGGTTTCTGTTGCGGTTGCGTCTGTATTATGACGGTAACGTGTCGCAGCCGGACATTTATCCCAAACTGTCGGTGCCTGACGGTTGGGTGCGCGAAATCAAACAGAAAACAGCCGCCACCGAGGAACGCATCAACGGACGAACCTACGGCGTGGCGACGCTAAAAACGTATTGGGTCATTCCGCAGAAATCGGGGCGTTTGGCAGTGCCGGTTTATCCGGTTTCCGTCCGCATGACGGTGCCGCCCAAGCCAGACGATTTTTTCCAAGTCGAGCAGACCGTGGCCCGCACCATTGCGGCCCCGGAACTGGCTGTGACGGTCACGCCTTTACCCGAACCGAAGCCCTCTGGATTTGCCGGGGCGGTGGGCGTGTACGAATGGCAGGTTTCCGCCCGCGACACAGTGAAAGTCGGCCGACCGTTGCCGTTTGTGTTCCGTGTGTCGGGCAAGGGCAATCTGCCTTTTGTTACGCTGCCGACAGCCCCGTTACCCGACGGTCTCGAAGGTTTCGACACCAAGACCAGCGACGACTTTGCGGTGACCGAAAAAGGCGTGTCCGGCGGCCGCACGTTTACGCAAACCGTCGTGCCTGCACGCGGCGGCTCTTACGCGCTGCCGTTCGCGTTTTCGTTCTTTGACCCCGCACGCCGTCGGTACGTTACCCTCACCGACACGCTGCGGCTGCACGTGACCGACACCGCTGCTGCAACGGCCAAAACAACGCCGCCTCCGGTCGCCCAGCCTACGCCTGTGGTTTCGGGTTTGGAATGGCATTCCGGCCCGTTGGCTGCGCAAAAACCGTTTTTCGGAAGCCGCTGGTTTTGGGTTTTGGCCGCATTTCCTTGGCTGGCGGTTTTGCTGGCGTGGGTTTGGCGGAATGTGCAAGAACGCCGCCGGCTTTCGCCGAGCCGGCCTTACCGGGAGGCGTGTCGGGCATTGCGACAATTGGAAAAACAGCCCGAAACGGCAGCGTTGGAAAAAGTGCTTTTCGGCTATCTGTCAGCCCGTTACGGCCTTGCGGCAGCCGACTGGCACCGGACGGGCGTAGGAACGCACCTCGCCGGGAAAGTACCCGAAACGGTGGTTTTGCAGTTGCAAAATTTGCTTGACGACTTCGGACGGATCCGCTTCGGCGGCGCGGCGACGACCGATTGGACGGCTCAAGTAGCATCCGTGCGCGACACGATTCAGGCTTTGGAAGCACAGAAACGCAAGTCGCCAAGACTGTCGGTGGGACAAGCGGCAGTGGTGGCCGTTTTGGCCGTTTTTGGCGAAATCTTAGCCGTCACCACCGACGACTACCCACTGGCTCGCCGTGACTACGAGCAGGGCCGTTTTGCCGAAGCCGCACAACGGTTGGACGCTTTGCAACGGCAGGGCTACGGCGGTGCGGCTTTGTACGCCAACTTGGCGGCCGCCTACACGCAAGCCGGAAACACCGGTCGGGCGGTGTGGGCTTACGAAAAAGCCCGCCGCGCCAATCCGGACGACCCGACCGTTGCCCAACGCTTGCACGACTTGCGCCGACGAGCCAATCTGTTGCCGCCGTCGGAAACGCCGTGGCTGCGTTTGGCATGGCGTATCAACGCCGACTACCTGGCCTACGGCGGACTGGCGTTTTGGTGGCTGGGCGGCTTGTGGTTTGCGGGCGGATTGCTGCTCAATTGGTCGCGGCGGCGGTTAGGTGCATGGGGTTTGGCAATGGGAGCGGGGCTGCTGTTGGTCGCCGGATTGTCGGTTTGGATACGTCGCACCGACACCGTACAAATCGTCGTTTCGCCCGCCCGCGCCTATTACGCCCCCAGCATGCAAGCCGCCGAACTGGCCCGCCTGCCCGCCGGAACCGCCGTGACGAAAGAGGATTCGTTCGGAGCATGGGACAAAATACGCCTCCCCGACGGACGGCGGGTGTGGACACAACGAAGTACGGTGTACGATTTACGAAGTACGAATTGAAGTCAGAGATAAGAGGTCAGAGATCAGAGGTCAGAAAAAGTAGGCAGTGGCAGTCGGCAGAGAATGGAAAATGTTTTGGGCGTTTTTTGCCCAAAACGCCTGCGAAAATGTCCTTCATTGCGATCCCGACGTGTCGGGAGTGGCAATCCCATTCCCACAGGCTCGGATTAAAATTAGCCACGTATGTGTCTGACGGCCTTTGCCGAGCCTGTGGTGATGGGATTCACCCCGACGAATCGGGGCAGGCTTTCGTTCCGCTCGCAATGACGGTTTATCATAAGGCGTTTTGGAAGAAAACTGTCTAAAACGCTTTCCGTTTTCTGCCGACTGCCACTGCCACTGCCAACTTTTTTCTGACCTCTGACCTCTTAACTCTGACCTTAAATCAAAACGCTTCGCGCAGGCCGTCGCGGAGGGCTTTGTGGTATTGGTCTTGGTCGAAGCGGTAGAGGTAGGGGGCTTTGTGGGCCACGCCGCTGCGCCGTTCGTCGAGGCGTTCCAAGATGCCGTAGCCAAGCACTTTGCGTTGGAAATTGCGCCGATCCAACTTGCGGCCCAAGATGGTTTCGTACAGGGTTTGCAGTTCCGGCATGGTGAATTTTTCGGGCAGCAGATTGTAGCCAATC
>JALOMD010000514.1 GCA_025455595.1 Cytophagales bacterium
CGCGGCGCGTTGAGCCAGTTCGAGGAGGGTTTCGTCATCATTTCCATCAACCGGAAGCCGGTTTCCTCGCCCAAGGAAGTGGCCGAAATCATGGAAAACTTCCGGGGTCGCCTTGTCATCGAGGGCATTGACCCGTCTGGCGGCCGCGTCACGTACCAGATGTACTACTGATTCGTTTACGGTTTACAGTTTACATTTGGGCGTTTTTGCTTAAAACGGCTGGAACACGCAGGTCAGCACGCGGTGCGTCTGACCGGAACCACAGGCTCGGCCAAGACAACAGACGGGCGTTTTGAGTGTTCCCGCTCCCGACTTGTCGGGACAGGCAGTTGCGGAATTTGACAATTTCGTCTCAAAAGCATTGGGCAAATCGAATTTTAAACAACCTCTACAACACCTTGGAGAAGAGGATGCTCCAAGCGGTAGGTACGCCGGTTCCACAGGGCGATGCCCTGTGTTATGGTATCGCGCCCTTTCAGGGCGAAAGCCGTTTTAGCCAAAATTTGCCCAAAACGGAAAAGCCCCGTAGGGGCGACCTGTTTGTAGGCAAACGTGTACGGTTATAAATCAAGCTCCGTAGGAGCGGCCCTGACGTTTTGTTGTCAACCGGGGTCGCTCCTACGGAGCTTTTTTCTGTGTTTGCTCTGTATTTCTACAGACAAACCGCCCCTACGGGGCTGGGATTCGGCGGTTGCTTGAACTTCTGATTTCAGGAGAGTTCCCGCCGGTTGCAGGATTTGCGTTTTAGGCAAAATTCGCCTGAAACGCCTGCTTTGTATATTCTTGCCCATTCCAAAATATTGCCTGCAATATTCCGCCGTTTGGACACGTTGTTTTGGCATAGCTTACCATCAAATTCGTCACCCATTTACAACCAAACAATTGAAAATGACAAGAACTTGCATGATGATGGCCGTTGCCCTTTTGGCAGCAGCCGTGGTTTTGGCACAACCCAAACAAGAGCAAGCCGATGAAGTTGCAGCCAGCGGCAACCGTAGCGAAGTAAAAGCGAAAGGCTTCCATCCGCCTGCATTTCCCGGCGGCAAAGACCAGTTGCAGACTTATTTCAAACAGAACCTCAAATACCCGCCGCAAGCCCTGAAAAACAACGTGCAGGGCGATGTGTTCGTCAAATTCACGGTTCGCAAAGACGGCAGCATTGCCCAGCCCAAGGTGCTCCGCAGCCTCGACCCCGCCTGTGACAAAGAAGCCCTGCGTCTGCTCACGTCCATGCCCAAATGGCAACCCGGCACCCAAGACGACAAGCCGGTGGACATGGTGTACACGATACCCATCCACTTTGTGCCCGACCAACCTTAAAGCCGTTTTAAGCAAAAATTGCCCAAAACGGCTCTGGCCCAAGTAGCCTTTGGCCGGAAACGCAACCAAATGTCAGTTTTTCTGCGCCAAAGCCGGGGAGCCTTTGAAAATCAGGCTTCCCGGCTTTTGTGTCCAAACGGGATGTCTGCCAAGCTCATGTCTTTTTCTGTAGCGGGCTGAAAGAAAAAGCTTTCTTCTTTGTTGGGTGCTTTCTTACACCCGGCCTGTGTTGCAGCAACTTTTGATTGTTGTCCGCGTAATATTCACTGCACACAGTAAACCCAATCAGCCATGAGAAAGAACCTGTTTTTTTCAATCGTTGCAGTCTTGTTTTCGGTGGCCGGGGCGGTGGCGCAACAAAACCCCATTGCTGCCAAGCCTGCTACGCAAGATTTTCCTGAAATGGCCAGAGCCAGCCAAAGCACTGCTCCTGTGGTAAAGCAAAAAGGCTTCCGGTCGCCGGAATTTCCGGGGGGCAAAGACAAAATGTACGAGTATTTCGACCAACAAATCCGCTATCCGGCCGCAGCGTTGAAAGACCGTGTCCAAGGCGACGTATTCGTCAAATTCACTGTCCGCAAGGACGGCAGCATCATGGACGCGAAAGTCATCAGCGGCTTGGATCCGGATTGCGATAAAGAAGCATTGCGGGTGCTGCTGACCATGCCCAAATGGCAACCCGGCACCCAAGACGACAAGCCGGTGGACATGAACTTCACCATGCCCGTCCGATTTGTGATTGACAAGTGAGCTTTTAAGGTCAGAGATAAGAGGTCAGAAGTCAGGAAGCGTTTTGGGCAATCCCGACTTGTCGGGACGGCGGATTGTCCGAACCTTGGTTTTCAGACAGGATTGCAGGATGAACAGGATTTTTCAATCATGCCAATCCTGCAATCCTGTCTGAGAAACAAAGGCGTTTTAAGTGATTTTCGCCCAAAACGCCTTTTCATTCTCTGCCGACTGCTACTGCCACTGCCCGCTTTTTTCTGACCTCTGCTCTCTGACCTCTGAACTTACTCCGTACAGGTCGAACTCGGTGGCGTCAGTGACGGTGACGTGGGCGAAGTCGCCGAGGCGGACGTACACGCCGGGGGCGGCGGCCACCAGCACTTCGTTGTCCACTTCGGGCGAGTCGTGCTCGGTGCGGCCCACGTAGTAGCCGTTCTCCTTCCTATCGAACAACACTTTGAACGTCCGCCCGATTTTCTCTTGGTTCAGGTCGTACGAAATGCCCTGTTGCAGTTCCATTACTGCATCGGCGCGTTCTTGCTTGGTTTCCTCCGGCACATCGTCAGGCATCGTGTGCGAATGCGTGTTTTCCTCGTGCGAGTAGGTGAACACGCCCAGCCGGTCGAAACGCGTCTGCTCCACAAAGCGGTACATTTCCTCAAAATCGTCTTCCGTCTCGCCCGGATGCCCGGCAATCAGCGTGGTGCGCAGGGCGATGCCCGGCACCTTGGCCCGGATGGCGGCGATGAGTTCTTCGGTTTTTTCGCGGGTGATGCCCCGCCGCATCAGCTTCAGCACTTGGTTGGAGCCGTGTTGCAGCGGCATGTCGAGGTAGTTGCAGATGTTGGGCCGCTCGGCCATTACGTCCAGAATCTCCAGCGGAAATCCCGACGGATAAGCGTACTGCAGCCGTATCCACTCCACGCCCTCCACGTCCGACAATGCCCGTAGCAAGTCGTCCAAGCGGCGTTTGCGGTACAGGTCAAGGCCGTAGTACGTCAGGTCTTGGGCGATGAGGATCAGTTCTTTGGTGCCGCGTTTGACCAGGTTTTTGGCTTCCGTCACCAATTGCTCGATGGATTTGGAAACGTGGCCGCCGCGCATGAGCGGGATGGCGCAGAACGAACACGGCCGGTCGCAGCCTTCGGAGATTTTCAGATAGGCGAAATGCGCCGGGGTGGTCACCAGCCGCTCACCCACCAGTTCGTGCTTGTAGTCGGCCTTGAGGGTTTTGAGCAGGCGGGGCAGTTCGTTAGTGCCGAAATACGCGTCCACAGTCGGGATTTCGCGTTCCAAGTCGTCTTTGTAGCGGTGCGACAGGCAGCCGGTTACGTACAGCTTGTCAATCAGGCCGCTTTCCTTGGCATCGGCGTAGCGCAGAATGGTGTCAATGGACTCCTGCTTGGCGTTGTCAATGAAGCCACACGTGTTCACAATCACGATGTTGGCATCATCCTTCTTCGACTCATGGGCCACGTCAAACTGGTTGGCTTTCAACTGCGTGAAAATCTCCTCTGAGTCCACCAAGTTCTTGGAACACCCCAGCGTGACGATATTGACTTTGTTTTTTGTTAAACCTTT
>JALOMD010000515.1 GCA_025455595.1 Cytophagales bacterium
AGTCGCCGAGTTTTTTGCCGTCGGGACGCTTGCTGCTGCTTTTCTCGGAGTGCAGTTTGGTGATCAGTCCCACGGTTTTGATGCCGCTTTTCTGGAACAGTTCGGCCATTTCCACCGGCACGATGTTGGTGCCGCTTGATGAAATGATTAACGCCGTGTCTTGATTGCTTAAATCGAAATTGCGCAAGATGCGGTCGGCCAGGCCGGGGACGTTCTCCAAGAACATGGCCTGCCGCTGTCCGTTGGCCCCGACCACGAGGTTGTGAAACGTGAGCGACAGCTCGACAATGGGATTGAAGCCGGGAAACGAGCCGTAGCGGGGCCACATTTCCTCCACCATAATGCGGCTGTGACCGGAGCCGAACACGTGTACCATGCGTCCGGCCAGTATGCTGTCGGCAAACCAGCGGGCGGATCTGGGATTATGCTAATTCAAAGTCAATTATTTCAAGCCATTTATTTTGTCCGTTTTTTAGATGAATATGTATCCAATCAAAAGAGTTTGTTTTTGCTGTTTCAAAATTCACTTTTCCATCATACATTTCTATGTTACCGTCTTCGTCTACTTCGTCGCCAAATTCCTGATCAAAATCAATATTGTAGTAAATTGAAACGAACACTTCAAACAAATCATTTTCGCTTTTATCTACAATCCTCTGTGTCGGCTTTCTTTCAACATCTTTAAATTCTACGTACTCGCTACAGAAAATCGCATTGTAGCCATGTAAAGCAAGGTCAAAAAGTAGAATTTCGTTTCCTGTGTCCGCATTTTCAGCTATTACGCGCGGCGGCTCATACTCTTCTTCTTCGATTTTCGAGTTGAAATTTTTGCCAACAATTAAGTAGGGATAACTCGGTTGAATTTCACCGAAGTATTTGATACGAAATTGTGTCGTTCCGTCTTGGTCGCAAATCTTTCGCAGCCATTCGGACTTATAAGGAGTTTTCTGAAAATAGACGTTTTTTAACTTTCGGTATTGGCTCAGTTCTTCTTCCGTCAATGGTTTGTGCAAACCATTTAAATAGGCAGGGTCGTAAACTTTGTAAGCCATTGTTTTTTCTGCAATGGAGCAAATAGGACAGATTTGTTTGTGCAAAAGCGTTTTAGCAAAAAAACCCACCCCCGGCCCCTCCCCGCAAGGGAGGGGTGTGTTTGTGGGCGACTTGGCGCATTGTCTTGAATCTGTTTGTATGATAGGCTCGTCAGGTTGAAAAGTCACCCCTCCCTTGCGGGGAGGGGCCGGGGGTGGGGTTGCTTGCCGTTTTGAGCGAAAAATGCCCAAAACGCACTTGCCACTTACGACTTACCACTTACGACTATTTTCTTCATCGCAAAACCCGCCGCTCCAATCGCCCCGGCCATGTCTCCGAAATGGGCTTGCACGATTTCCGTCTTTTTGCCGCCAGGCCGCCATTCGTATTTTTCCATGAAAACCTTGAGCGGCTCGAACAGGGCATCGTCGGCGAGGGTGATGCCGCCGGCCAGCACGACCATCTCCGGCGAAAGAGCATTGGCCAGCGAACTGATGGCAACGGCCAGTTTCTGTACCGAGTTGAGCCACAGCAGCGTGGCCCAGTGGTCGCCTTTGCGGTAAGCCTCCACCAACGCCCACGTAGAGTCGAACGCCCCGCGCGAACGCCGCGCCACCGAGTAATTGCCCAAGCTGTACTCCAAGCTGCCCGGCATACCCACGATGCTGTTTTCGTCGTCCGCCGCGTTCAGCGAAATATGTCCCAAGTGTCCGGCCATTTGCGCAAGCCCTTGGTACAGTTCGCCGTTGACAAGCACGCCGCCGCCTACACCCGTGCCCAGCGTAAGCAATACCACGTTCTTTTTGTCCTTGGCGACTCCAAAACTCGCCTCGGCCATCAGGGCCGAATGGGCATCGTTGAGCACATAGGTTTTCACGCCGAGGTAATCCTGCCACACGAAATTCTCCAAGCCGGGCAGGCGGTTGGGCAGAAACGAAATGCAGGTGTTCTCTGCGTTGGGCAAGCCCGGTGCCGACATGCCCACCACAGCGGCTTTTTCCTGCAAGTAGCTTTGCATGTAATCCACCATTTCCTTCACGTTGGCCCGCCACTTGCCTTCGGGGTCGTCTTTGGTAGGGATGTAATGCTGTTTCAACACTTCGCCTGCTTCGTTAAGAACCAACCCCTTGATGTTGGTACCGCCCAAGTCAATGCCAATTGCGTACATGAATAAATTTTGAATGATAGAGTGAGTGAATGATAGAATAAAAATGCGGATTTCGGATTGTGGAATGCGGAAAAGTTGAGACACGAGAATTATACTAAAATGTCATGAGTCTTGCGTCTTTAGTCTTGAGCAAACAAACTGATTGTCAGTTGTCTGTCATTTATCAAATACGCAATATTTGCTTTATTCAGTATGAAGCAGTGTAGAATGATTTTTGCCGATGAAAAACAGGAAATAACAGACGTTTTAAGCATTTTTTGCCCAAAACGCCTTACTTCTTTGGTTATAGATAACCTTTAGATTCACGTCAGATGCGAAACGTCAGCTTTAAGTATATTTTTACTTACGACTTACGACTTACGACTGACCACTGATCAATAACAACTTTCATTCACTCATTCAAAATTCAATCATTCTCTCATTGTATCTGTCCCTCGCTCACCGACCAGCCGCCGTCAACGGTGAGAATTTGGCCGGTGGTGAACAGCGAATAGTCGGACAGGAAATAGACCGCCGCTCCGTCCAAATCGTCGGGGCGGCCGATGCGGCCGCCGTCCAAAGGCTGTTTGGTTTTGATGAACGACAGGATTTGGTCGTCGTTGGCGGCGCGTTGGGCCATCGGGGTCTCCACCAATGCCGGAAACAAGCCGTTGATGCGGATGTTGTTTTTGGCGTAGTAGGCCGCCGTGGCCTTCACGAATCCCACCACCGCCGATTTGGTGGCCGCGTAGGCGTGCGTGGTGAAATACGTGATGGACGGCGAGTAGCCCAGCACCGAACCCATGTTGAGAATGGAGCCGCCCGTGCCACGTTCCAGAAACGCCTGCACCGCCGCTTGGTTGGAAAGCATCAGCGAGGTCAGGTTCAAATCGAAGGTCTTGTTCCAGCCTTCCAGCGTCAGTTCGTGCAGCGGGCCGTCGCCAAACTTGCGTCCGCTGCCGCCCGCCACGTGGTACAGTCCGTCGAAACCGCCGAAACGACTGATGCACAAGGCAATGGCTTCTTTTGCGGTTTGCGGATGCGTGGCATCGGCGGCCACGGCGACGGCATTCGGGCCGAGTTGTTCTTCGGCTGCCTTGCCGCTTTCGGGATTACGCCCCACCACGACCACTTGCGCACCGTTTTGCACAAACGCCTGCGCCGCCGACAGGCCCATGCCCGTGGTGCCGCCTATCACAACGATTTTCTTGCCCGTAAGCCAGCTCATAAATGGATGGAAAGGTTGGAAAGCTAAAAGTTAAAAGGTTGCAGGTTGGCATGTTACATTTCATTCAACGATTGAATGAAACACAAATGCTCCATGCAAAGCAGAAAAAAAATGAGTTGAAACAGGTTGTCCCGTTTCGGCGGCCCAATTTCGACAGGTTTTTGAAATTTCCATTTTTTATGTGAATTAATTTTTCACAAGACACAACTTCTTGCAGTTCCCGGCGCACAGGTACGCCCAAAGGCTCCCGTTTTTGCTTAGAAAGGAAAACGATGCTATATCAAAAATCGACAAGTTAGGACTTAGAAGCTGTTTTAAAACCGATTGGCCATGATTCGAATCATGGCGATATAACACATAGCTTGACTGTTTATTTCTGATTTCTCATAGTCTTTGTTCAACTTGCCAGACCCATCCCCACAGGTTTTTGACCCAATCGAGCAAGTCCTGTCCTTCATAGCCGCCATCAACCCAAACCAACTCGATCCGGCCACAAAGCTTCTTAAGCCAAGCCCGCGATTGGGCGTAGGTGAGCAAGAGCTGGGCCCCCTGTTTTTCCGATACACTGGCCGCACACACATAGACACACAACAAAAGCCCTTGCGTATCGGTCAAGATGAAGCGTTTGCGTCCGCTAACCTTCTTGTAGGCATCATAGCCACGTTCAACTCCGCCACAGGCGGTGGTTTTCACACTCTGCGAGTCCAGACAAGCCGCACTGGGTCTTCGGTGGCGACCATGCACTTTGGCCCTGACTTTCTGAACAAAGCGGGTATGGATCTTTTCCCAGGTGCCGTCCTTGCTCCAGCGGTAAAAGTAGCCGTACACGGTGGCCCAATGGGGAAAATCGTGCGGAAGGCTGCGCCACGAGCAGCCGGTTTTGACCACGTAAAATATGGCGTTGACAATTTCACGCAACTCACTGGGTGGACGGCCCCCTTTGAAAGTACTGGATTGAGCCTTCGGTAGCTCTTGTTTAAGTTTTTGCCAACCATTCTTACTAATGTCACTTGGATATTTCCTTCGTTTTTGCTTGTTTTGAACAGTACTCACGTTGTTTAGAATTTGTTGGATGGTACCGCAAAGCTAAGCAGGGATGAGTACTTTTTTCATTAATAGGGTTTTAAAACAGCTTCTTAGTGAAAAAAATGTATTGCAGACGCGGACAAGCCGAACACCGTAATAACAAAGTAGGCAAAGGTTAAATTATCGAGTGAAATGACAACGAGAAACATCGCATTAACAGTATTGGCAACCAGTCTGTTGGCGACTTCGTGTGACCAAGCCGCCAACCGAGCCAAAGAAGAGGCACAAAAAGCAGTGACCCAAACAAACGAAAGGGTACAGAAAGTGATAGATGATCTCGGTTTGGTTTACGTCGAGGAAGGTGCACAAGATGTTGTTACGTATGACGAAGTGAACGCGGCACAGCAGGCATGGTGTGATGCCCTGGTTAAAATCGGTCAAATGAAGGAGGAAGGTGGCGATTACAAGGCTTATGCCGAACAAGTGCTTTCCGAAGCATACAATTACGACTATGGAAAAGTATTCTTCAAGCCTACATTGGCATTCGGTGACAAAACCTTCAGAAACGACAAGAAAGGGGCATTGGCTTACTTTGTCGGCGGCGACCCCGACTATCCCAACGACAAAGGCTTTGCATTGACACCTTGGGTGAAAGCACGCTATGACAACGCAGGAGAAAACAACGAAGGCATTCAGATTTATGGATCAGTAGCCATCACGATGGGCAATGTTTGGGTGACCGGCAAAGACGGAAAAGAAGTGATGGTGGACAAGACTTGGGTTTTCAAAAAAGGAAAAGACGGAAAGCTGAGAATAATTGTACACAAGTCCGCTTTGCCATTTGTTCCAGCCACATAAAAGACTACGCCAAAGCACTGAAGAAAAACCAAATAGCGAAACAACGAACCGGAAAAGCCGCCCGCACTGTGGGCGGCTTTTTTTGTGCCTGTGCCGCCGCTGTTTTGCGTTTTTTTGCCTGAAACGGCTTTCTTTGCAATGGCAGCTCGGCGTTTTGGGCTTTTTGTTTGAAAGCGACTCTGACGGCGGTTCGTGACACCATTTTCTAC
>JALOMD010000516.1 GCA_025455595.1 Cytophagales bacterium
TTTGCCCAGCGAGGCCATTTTCTCGTACTGTTGTTGGAACTTGGTGAAGTCGCGCACCCGGTTGAGCATCAGATGCACAAACGTTTCGGCCAACTCGTGCTGGGTCCGAATCATTTCCGGAAAATGCCGCCGGTGCAACGACAGCAACGTGGTGTCCTCGACGGCATCGCCGTTGCCCGTGGCCGCGCGCAGCCGCGAATAGGGCAACACGCCCATGATGTCGCCTTTCTCGTTGCGCCCGAACTCAATCTGCTGGCCGCCTTGAACCATATACACACGGACGCACCCGGCCAACAACACTTGCAGGTGATCCAGCGGGTCGTCTTTGCGAAACATCGCTTCTCCGGCTGCCAATGCGCAGGTGTTCGTTTTGTTTCAGTTCCTGAAGGACTTCCGTTGGAGACATCTTGAAGTACGATTTTAATTCAGAATTGTGAATTCAGAATTATGAATTGAACAGGCGTTTTGGGTGTTTTTTGCTTAAAACGCTTTTGTCTGAACCCTGATTCGTAGGATTGAGGGATTAACTTGATTGATTATTTCGACAGGATTGCAGGATGAATAGGATTTCCAATCAAGATAATCCCTCAATCCTACGAATCAGGGTTCAGACAATTTCATAAACAAACACAAGAACGCGAAGGTGCGTTTCTTGTCGGAATCAGGATTTTCAGGATTGACAGGAAAGGCGGGTTAAAAAGACGAACCCTGTTTTTCCTGTCAGTCCTGCAAATCCTGATTGGCTTCGCCGAACTTACGTTTCAGAAAATTTTGCCCAAAACGCCGAGCGGCGGGTATGAAACCCGCCGCTACGGAGCAGAATCTGACCTCTGCGTTCTGACCTCTGACCTTAATTATTTCGGTGTTCCGGCGGCGGCGGGTTTGTCGTCGGGTTTGCCGTTGGCGGCGGCTTTCTTCTTGGCACCTTCAAAATCGCCCGCCTTTACGATGGAGATCTTGCCCGGTACGATGTGTTTTTTCATCACCGCGTTGATTTGCGCCGGAGTCAGGGCTTTCACTTTGTTCTCGAAATCCTCTTCCCACTTGAACGTCCGGTTGTACGTCAGGTGGTCTTCGAGCTTGCCCGCGATGAAGCCGTCCTGTGCCCGCGTCACTTGGTTGTTTTGTAGCCAGCCTTTCTTGGCTTCTTCCACTTCCTTGTCGGTGAAGCCCTCTTTCAGCATTTTGTCCAGTTCCTCGCGGAAGGCCGCTTCGAGGCGGGCGGCGTTTTCGGGGGCGTAGATAGCGTAGGCTCCCCAGCCGCCGACTTGGTCGGCCGACTGCCCGTAGGCGAACGAACCCACGCCGTAGCTGAGGCCTTCTTTCTGCCGGATGCGCGTGGCCAGCCGCGAGTTCAAAAAGCCACCACCGAGGATTTCGTTGCCCAGTACCAAAGCCGGATAGTCGGGGTCGGCATCGCTGAGGGGCAGCTTGAGTTGGGCGAAGAACATGGCGTTGGCCTTGTCGGGCGTTTCGATGGACTTGTTGATGGCCGCAATGTCGCGGTAGGTTTCGGTGAGGCGGCTGTAGGGTTTGGGGCTTTTCCAGTCGCCGAACGCCTGCTTGGCAATGTCCTTGACCTGTTTTTCGTCAAAATCGCCCGAAACGGTCAGGTTGGCGTTCGACGCACCGTAGAAATCCTTGTGGAATTGTTTCAGTTGGTCGGGCGTGATGGCCTTCAAATCCGCCGTTTGTTCGTCGAAAGTGGCTTTGTAACGCGGGTCGCCTTTGGGGAACGGGTTCAGGTACTTGTCTATTTCCATGTACGCAATGGCTTGCGGGTCGGATTTCTGTTCTTCAATCTGGGCCAGTCGCTCTTGCTTCAGTTTTTCCCATTCGTCGGCCGGGAAAACCGGTTCTTTTACAAACTCGGCCACCAGTTTCATGACGGCGGGCAGGTTTTCGCGCACGGTTTCGATGTTCACCACCATGGACGAATTGCCGCCGTAGGTGAACACGCGGGCCTTGAGCTTGTCCAGTTCGTCCTGCAACTGCTGGCGGGTGCGTTTGGCCGTGCCGCGCATGAGCATGGAAACCACTTGCTCGCTGACCGGCCCTTTGTTTTGCAGGCTGTTGATGTCGCCGAAGCGCAGCACAAACTGGGCGTTCACGGCCCCGCCGCGTGTTTTCTTCTGTACGAAGGCCGTTTTCACGCCGCCGATGGTTTCGCGTTTGGTGCGGCTCTCGATGTTGGCCGGGGCCGGGTCAAACACCTCGCCTTGGGCACGGGCCTCGCCGCCTTTGTAGTCTTTGAGCAACGCGGCCAAATCGGGGGCTTCGGGTATTTCCGAACGGTCGGGGTTTTTGGTGGGGATGAACTCGCCCAACGTGCGGTTGGCGGGTTTCAGGTAGCGGCTCGACACACGCTGCACGTCGGCGGGCGTGACTTTCTGGATTTGGTCGCGGGTGTAGAAGAACAGCCGCCAGTCGCCTTGGGCGATGTATTCGCTCAGGCCGATGCCCACCTGTTCGGGCGAGTTGAGCGTGAGTTCGGTGTTCTTGGCGATTTTGTTCTTAATCCTGTCCACTTCTTCCTGCGTGGGCGTGTAACGGGCGAAGTCGTCCAGCGTCTTGACCATAATCTGCTTGGCACTGTCCAACGACGATTCCAGCCGCACCCCGGCGTTGTAAACGGCCACGCCTGGTTCTTTAAGGGCGAAATTGTAGCCATAGACGTAGCTGGCCTTCTTGGACTCGACCAACGCCTTGTACAGTTTGCCCGAAGGTTCGTCGGTGAGCAGTTCGGTCATCACTTCCACGGCCGGATAGTCGGCGTGGGCACCGGGCGGAATGTGATACACGGCACATAAGGCTTGCACGTCGCCGGTGCGGCGCAGCGACACGAACCGCTCGCCGTCTTGGGTGGGTTCGGCGGTGTAGGTGGCTTGCAGCACGCGTTTGGGCTTGGGAATCACGCCGAACTTCCGGTTGATGAGTTGCAGCGTCTTGGCTTCGTCAAACTTGCCCGCCACGAGCAGCACGGCGTTGTCGGGCTGGTAGTAATTGCGATAAAACGCCTGCAAGCGGTCAATCGGCACCCGTTCGATGTCGGCGCGGGCACCGATGGTCGAGTTGCCGTAGTTGTGCCACAGGTAGGCCGTGGAGATTGTGCGCTGCGAAAGGATGTTCGACGGGTAGTTTTCGCCGCTCTCGAACTCGTTGCGCACCACGGTCATTTCGCTTTCCAAGTCTTTCTTGGCGATGTAGCTGTTCACCATGCGGTCGGCCTCCATGTCCAAGGCCCAGTCGAGGTTTTCGTCGGTGGCCTGCACGATTTCAAAATAGTTCGTCCGGTCAAGCCACGTGGTGCCGTTGGCGTTCGAGCCGTGGGCGGTGAGTTCCTGCGCAATGTTCGGGTGGCGCGGCGTGCCTTTGAACACCAGGTGCTCAAGCAGGTGGGCCATGCCCGTTTCGCCGTAACCTTCGTGCCGCGACCCCACCATGTACGTGATGTTCACCGTGACGGTCTGTTTCGACATATCGGGGAAGAGCAGCACTTTCAGTCCGTTGGCGAGGCGGTATTCGGTGATGCCTTCGACGGAGGTAATGCGCACCGGAGGCGGCGCGGCGGCGGGCTTGGCGGTGGTTTTGGCCGGAGCCGCTTTGGGTTTGGTTTGGGCGGCAGCGGGCAAATGCAGCCACGCGGCCAGCCCCAGCAACAGGAGCAGTCGGTTGGTTTTCATAGTTGAACGGGTTGGTTGAAAGGTTTGAAAATGAACCACTTGGGATTCAGGCTGTCAATCAACGAAAAATCCCGTTGAAAAGCAAACTTGCGCCTTCGGCCTTACATGAGCAGCGTTTTGGGCGAAAATCGCCCAAAACGCGCGT
>JALOMD010000517.1 GCA_025455595.1 Cytophagales bacterium
GGGCAAAAATCGCCTAAAACGCCCGTCTATTGTCTTTTGCGAGCCTGTGCTTCCGGTCTGACGCACAGCGTGCAGACCTGCATGACCACGGCGTTTTGGACGATTTTTTCCCAAAACGCAACGCCAGCCCATCACAACCTGCAACCTTCAACTTTCCAACCTTCCCCTCCATGCACAACGTACTCATTATCGGCGGAGGACTGGCCGGCTTGGTAAACGCCATCGTGTTGGCGCGGGCCGGGCTGGACGTGGTGCTGGTGGAGAAGAAAAACTATCCGTTCCACCGCGTCTGCGGCGAATACGTCTCCAACGAGACGCTGCCGTTTTTGCATTCGCTGGGCATCCGGCCGCACGACTGGGGCGCGGCTTCCATTGATCACCTGCAAGTGACCGCCCCGGACGGCACATCGCTCGAAATGCCGCTCGACCTCGGCGGCTACGGCATCAGTCGCTACGTTTTTGACGAAAAATTGCTCAAAACGGCCCGTGAGGCCGGAGCCGTTTGCCTGACGGGCACCAGCGTGGAAGACGTGGCATTCGACGGCGACGGATTCACGGCGACGCTCTCTGACCACACCACTCGCCGGGCCACCTACGTCATTGGGGCTTACGGCAAGCGGGCCAAATTGGACAAGCAGTTGAATCGCGATTTTGTAAACAGCCGCTCGCCGTACGTGGGCGTGAAGTACCACATCCGCACGGATTTCCCGCGCAACCGAATCGCGCTGCACAACTTCCGCGACGGCTACTGCGGCCTGAGTGCCGTGGAAGACGGCAAATACAACCTCTGTTACCTGACCACCCGCGAAAACGTGCGGCAACATGGCTCGATAGAAGCAATGGAGGCCGAGGTGATGTGCCGAAACCCGTTTTTGCAGAAAATCCGCCAAAACGCCGAGTTCCTGTTCGACAAGCCGGAGGTGATCAACGAGGTGTCGTTCGCCCCGAAAACGGCGGTGGAAAACCACATCCTGATGTCGGGCGACACGGCGGGCATGATTACGCCGCTTTGTGGCAACGGCATGGCGATGGCCATCCATTCTGCCAAGATTTTGTCAAGTTATCTTGTAGAATCGCATACGGAAGGCTGGACGCGAGAGAAATTGGAAACCGTGTATGCGAAACACTGGAAGCAAGCCTTTGCGTGGCGGCTGTGGACGGGCCGCCACCTGCAAAGCCTCTTCGGCGACGAGCGGCTCACGGGGGCCTCGGTGCGGCTGTTGCGCCGCTTTGGGCCGGTGGCGCGTTTTCTGGTTCGCCAAACCCACGGGACGGCGTTTTGAGGTACGATTTACGAGGTGCGAAGTACGATTTTAATTTAGAATTCAGAATTGTGAAACGTTAGTTCGGCGAAGCCAATTCAGAAACGTTTTGGCCGTTTTTTGCCCAAAACGCCCTGCCACTGCCTACTCCTTTCTGACCTGAGAGATTTATTTCTTCAGCACCACCATCTCCTTGTACTTGCCGATGATTTGGTCGTAGAACTGCTGCAGGTGCGAGTAATAGACAGCCGGAACGAACACGGTTTTGATCTGTAGCGAAGTCATCAGGCTCAGTTCCGAGCCGTTTTGCCCGACTTGGTAGCGGAACTGACCCATGCCATCGGGCAGGGCCAGCAGCAGGGGCTTGGGCATCTCCTGCACTTGGTAGCCTTCGGGGATTTTCAGTTTCAGCACGTATTGGTAGCTGCGCGGATAAATCAGTTCTACGGGCAGGTTTCGGGTGGTGCCTTTGAACGGATTTTCGGTGAACGGATTCCAAACCACGGGTTGGAAATACAGCGTCTTGGCCTGTTTGTCAGCATCTTCCAGCGTCAGTTCGTACTGTTGCACCAAACCGTCTTCGGTTTTCTCCAAGTTCTCCTGCTTGAATTTCACCAATTGGTAATCGCCCAGGGCGGCTTTGTGTTGGCTCAGGTACTTTGGCTCGCCCAGCGACAGGTATTTTTTGCGCGTATTCAGGGCATCGTGGTTTTCGTACCGCACCGAGACTTGGCAAGCTGGCTTGGCCGGGTCGCTGAGGTTGATTTCGGCGAACACCGACTGCTTGGCCGCCGGAGCCTGTTCAATCTTGATCCAGCGGCTCTCTTTCTTGTCAAGCACAAACGCCGCCCAGTTCAGGTCTTCCTCGGCAAGCAAATTGTACGGGCGGAGCGGGTCGGTGGCATTGAGCAGCATGTCTTTCCCGTTCAGCCGCACGCTTGCGAGCAAATGGTTGAACTCCGTAAGCATCGGGTACGACTGCTGCGCCTTGCCGTGGCTGCGCGTGCTGACCAAGGCCGGACGGGCATCGAAGTCGGCCTCGCGCAGCAGCAGCGTCAGCAGCAGGTTTATCTCGGCACTGCTGCCTTGCTTGGCTTCCAGCAACTGGCCGATGTTCTGTTCGGGGAAGATGCGATGCTTGCCGTTCCAGTTCAGGTTGCTCCGCACATAGTTGTAAATCTTCTCGATTTTGGCATTCTCTGCATCCGTCGCACTCACAATCTGCGCCAAGATGTCGCGGGCTTTGCCGCCCCGGTTCAGGTAAGGAAAGTACTCGGTCGAGCTTAGCACTTCTTCGGCCAGTTTCTCCCAAGTAGTCATTACGGTCACGTATTTCACCTCTGCCTTGTAGGTGTTATCCATTTTCTTATAACCAGCCAATTGGAACCGGACTGTCTCAGCGTAGTCGTCTTTGTTGGCGACGAAAGGCTCGTCGGTGAAGGCAGGCAGGTTGTCCAGCGACCACGTTGACACCGGCTCTTTGCCGACGTTGCCGTATTTGGCAAGCAGCCGGTCGCCTTGCATCACCAAGCGGTAATCCATGTCCTGAATGCGGATTTCAACAGTGTTTTCACTGTGCAGCGTAGGAATCTCGTTTTGAAACGTCCAGCCGTCAGGAAACGTGTAACGTTGCGAAACCGTCCGGTAGCGGTATTCCAACACAGAGCCGACTTCCACCGACGGAAAGCTGAAGCGTTTCTCACGCCAGTCGTTGGTCACGTCCACGTCGAAAATCTGGTTTTTGGAAACCTCAATGGCAACAGCCTTGCCGCTTGGGTCAATGTTGATGGTTTGCGCCTCCACCTTGTCAATTTTGTCAGAATGGTCTCTGACAAAATACGCCAATGCGACATTAGCCATGTCAATGGCTTTTTTGTTCAGAATCTTGATGCGCCGGTGCCGTTCAATAACCACGTTGCCGTAGTCAATCGTGGTTTTGCCGTAGTCGGTGAGTACCACGGCATCAGCGGCGGTATCGAAGGGGACGGTTTTGAGTTTGATTTCCGCTTCGGTCAGTTTGCCCCACTTGGGCGCATTTTGGGCGTGAATCGAAGACGCAATTAATAAGAGAGAAGAGACGACGAGTAGTTTTTGGTACATAGACAACCATTTGAGCGTATTGTCCCAAAGATAGTCGGATTCGCGGAAAGTCGGAAGGGAGGCTTGACACACAGTGCCTTGCTTGTAAGGTTTTTTGTCCGGTTTGGTGTTCCCGCCGAGTGCGGGATTTTCGATTTGGGCAAAAATTGCCCAAATCGCTTTTTGCAAATCACTGCAAAATGGAAACCGTGCCCCGGTAAGTGGCTTTGCGGTATTGTACCACGTAGTAGTACACACCAGACGGGAACCCAAAACCAG
>JALOMD010000518.1 GCA_025455595.1 Cytophagales bacterium
CGGGCGGTGCAGGTCTTCCTTGCCTTCTTTCAGCAAGTCCAGATACCGCTGGTTTTTCTGTATTTGTTCCGCCGTCAGCGGCTGGGGTTCATGCCGTTGGCTTGACAAGTTCGCGTTTTGAGAAGATACTATTTTGTCTTCCAGTTCTTTCAGCGAACCGATGCAAACTTCTTCGGTGCCGTCCTCCGTGCGCCACACGGGCAGCGGTGTACCCCAGAAACGGCTCCGGCTCAGGTTCCAGTCCACCAGATTCTCAAGCCAGTTGCCAAAGCGACCCGTTCCGGTGCTTTCCGGCTTCCAGTTGATGGTTTTATTCAGGGCCACCAGCCGATCTTTCATCGCCGTCGTTTTGATAAACCAGCTATCCAGCGGATAGTACAGCACGGGTTTGTCGGTGCGCCAGCAGTGCGGATAGGTGTGTTCGTACCGCTCCACTTTGAACGCCTTGCCTTCCAGTTTCAGGATGATGGCAATGATTTCGTCGGTGGTTTTGTAATCAGCGGCTTTTTCGTCTTCGCCGAGGTAGTTCTTCACATAAAAATCATCTTCGCCCAGCGGACGGTGCGTTTTGATGCCGTATTCCTGCACTTTTTTCGCCAGCGAGCTACCTACTTCGCGTACAAACTGCCCTTTGCGGTTCACAATCGGCACTTCTTTGCCGGTTGAGTCAGTGACCATAATCGGCGGGATGCCGTTTTGCTGCGCCACCCGGAAGTCGTCGGCACCGAAAGTCGGCGAGGTGTGAACCACGCCCGTACCGTCTTCGGTCGTCACAAAATCACCAATGATGACGCGGAAAGCCGGGGCCGAAGGCTGCACAAACGGCAACAGTTGTTCGTATTCCACGCCTTCCAACTCGCGGCCTTTGAATTCGTTCACGATTTTCCAAGGCAACACTTTCCGTTCACCGTTGTGGTAAGCTTCAAAATCGCCGTTTTCGCCTTTTTCTGAGAAATATTTCCCCACCAGTGCCTTTGCCAATATCACATTTACTGGCTCGTAGGTGTATGGATTGAAGGTTTGCACCAACACGTAATCAATATTGGCTCCCACGGTCAAGGCGGAGTTGGCCGGAAGCGTCCAAGGTGTGGTCGTCCACGCGAGGATGTAGGTTCCAGCCCCCTCCCAGCCTCCCCCCACGGGGGAGGAGTTTTGCTCCCTTCCCCCGTGGGGGGAAGGGTCGGGGATGGGGGCTGCCCCCTCCTTGGGAGGGGGTTGGGGGAGGCGGAACATTGCCACCACCGTCGTATCCCGCACATCACGATACGTGCCGGGCATATTTAGCTCGTGCGAACTCAGGCCGGTTCCGGCTCCGGGCGAATACGGCTGGATGGTGTAGCCTTTGTAAAGTAAGCCCTTGTCGTAGAGTTGCTTGAGCAGCCACCACAGCGTTTCGATGTATTCGTTTTTGTAGGTGATGTAGGGGTTTTCCAAATCCACCCAGTAGCCCATCTTCTCGGTCAGGTCGTTCCACTGGTTGGTGAAGCGCATGACGGTTTCGCGGCACTTGCGGTTGTATTCTTCGATGCTGATTGTAACGCCGATGTCTTCTTTCTTGATGCCCAGTTCTTTCTCCACTTGCAACTCAATGGGCAGGCCGTGCGTATCCCATCCGCCTTTGCGTTTCACTTGGAATCCCTTCAAGGTCTTGTAGCGGCAGAAAATATCTTTGATCGTACGAGCCATCACGTGGTGAATGCCCGGCGTGCCGTTGGCCGACGGCGGGCCTTCGTAAAACGTAAAACTGGGCTTGCCTTCACGGCTGCTCACCGACTGCTCGAACGTTTGGTTCTCTTTCCAGAAGGCCAGCACCTCGCGGGCAATCTGCGCGTAGTCGGCGGACTTGTATTCTTTGTATTTCACAATGTTGAATGAATGAGTGATAGAATGGAGAATGAGTAGATGAGTAAATGAATTTTCTGTGCGTTTTGGGCAAAATTTGCCTAAAACGCCTGTACCTGTAGCACATGCTTTAGCCTGTGCGAAATCCGTTAGGATTTCTTTGAAACAGCGCAAATGCGAAACATGGCAATGCTACATGATTTGTGTTAACTTGATTGTCTTGTACCACTGTACGTCATTTCAGGTTGCCATTTTAGGCAATCCCGACAAGTCGGGACACCGATTGATACAAATCGCGTAGGTTTGCTATAGTATGCCTTTGACAGTGACAACCCGCCTTCGGCGGCGCACAGGCTAAAGCATGTGCTACGCAAAAAGCGTTTTGGGCAAAATTTGCCCAAAACGCACAGAGATTTCTATAGGGAACAATCCGTTGTCAGTATTTCGTTCAAATCCTGTATCGGCAGTTTGCAGAGCCGCCTTGTGTAGATTCGGCTTCAGCCGAATTGGCGTTGTAGTTCACCCTGATGTAGTTGCAATCATTCGATTCGGCTGAAGCCGAATCTACATCTACACGGGCAAGCCTCAAAAGTAGCGAAAACGGCGCAAAGCGGGAAACGGCGGCTCACGGCTCTTGCAAAGCAAGCGAAATGGTGCTGCCGCGCAGGGCCATGGCCCCCGGCGTTTGCGACTGGCGGACGACGCGGCCCCGGCCTTGGTAGCGTACGCGCAGCCCCCGGTTTTCGAGGATGTACAGGGCATCGCGGAGGGTCATGCCGGTTACGTCGGGCACTTGGCCGGGACGGGCGTGGCGGTTGTGCCATGTGATGCTGTTGGAACCGGCATCGGCCACGGCCCACTCTTGCAGGTTGGCGGTGGCGTGGTTCGAGACACCGATTTCGTCGCAGAGGTAACGTAGGTCGTCGAGGTTGCCGGCCCGCACCACCGGAAAGCCGTCGGTGCGGCGTTTGGGCAGGGTTTTGTGCATTTCCACGTCGAGGGCGTATATTTTGTCGGCTACGTCTTTGAACACCGGCGCGGCCACGTCGGCTCCGTATTGCTGGAAACCCTGCGGCGCGTCAATGACCACGATGCAACTGTACTTGGGCCGGTTGGCCGGGAAAAAGCCCGCAAACGACGTGTAGTAACTCTTGGTGTAGCGGCCGCCGCGCAGCTTTTGCGTGGTGCCGGTTTTGCCCGCTATCTTGTACGGACTGCCCGCAATGTTGGCGGCCGTGCCGCGTTCCACCACGCCCTCGAGCATCCGCGTCACTTTTTCCAGCGTTTCTTCCGAGCAGATTTTCTCATTCAGGATGCGGCCTTGGAACGCCTCCAGCACTTCGTCGGCGGTGCGGATTTGCTTGACAATCACCGGCTGGACGAGCTTGCCTTGGTTGGCTACGGCGTTGTAGAAGGTGAGGATTTGCAGCGGCGACATCTCGTTTTCGTAGCCCACGGCCATCCACGGCAGCGACAGCCCGCTCCAAGTCGGGTCTTTGGGCGTGCGGATCAGCGGCACGGCCTCGCCGGTCATTTGGAAACCGAGCGGCCGCGTCAGGCCAAACGACTCCAAATACTGGATGAAACGCTCCGGCTTGTTGCCAAAATGCTGCTGCACAAGTTTCACGAAAGCGATGTTCGACGACACCTCGAACGCCTGTTGCACCGATATTTTGCCGTTGGGTTTTGAATCACGCATCACCCGGTCGTAGAAACGGTACTCGCCGTTGCCCGTTTGGATGCTGTCGCGGGGCGAAAGCTTGGTTTCTTCGAGCGGGGCGAAAGCTTGGTTTCTTCGAGCAGGGCAATCATCGAAGCCAGCTTGAACGTAGAGCCGGGATTGGTGCGCCCCTGCGAACCCACGGCGTAGTTGTAGTTTTCGCCATAGTTGCCGTCGGCGTGGCGGCCCAGATTGGCGATGGCCTTGATTTCGCCGGTCGCCGCTTCCATCACAATCACGCAGCCGTAGTGGGCTTGGTGTTTTTGCAAAGCCCGCAGCAGCGAGGTTTCGGCCACGTCCTGCACGTTGATGTTGATGGTGGTCTGGATGTCGAAGCCTTGCGCCGGACGGATTTCGTCGGCATCGCCGAGGGGCTTCCACGCCCCGCCCGACATCCGCTGGAACAACGCCCGGCCGTCTTGCCCGGCCAGTTGCTTGTTGTAGCTGAATTCCAGCCCGGCCCCTTGGCTGCGT
>JALOMD010000519.1 GCA_025455595.1 Cytophagales bacterium
CGGGTGCGCCTCAAGGCCTTGCGCGTCTATGTCAATGCGCTTAATCCTGTCACCATCACGCAGTACAAGGGGTTTTCGCCCGAAGTGGGGAGCCAGGCGGGCAACGGCAACGGCAGCGACCTTTCGCGCGGCGTGGACATCAGCATCATTCCCATATCGGCCATCTACACAGTCGGGTTGAATATCGGTATTTGAGTCCGACAGGCGTTTTAGGCATTTTTTGCCCAAAACGCCCGCAAAACCTTCATAGGGTTCAAAACCCTATGAAGGTTTGCCCGCGTTTGGTTCAGGTTATTCCCGTAGTGAAAACGGAATGTATATAATTGAAAATCAGGTTGTTGGATTTTTTTTGTCAACGGCCAAATACAAACGACTAAAGACTTTACAATCATGAACGCATCTGTTAGAATACTTCTTTCGGCGACAGCCCTTTTGATTGGTTCCCAAGCTTGTAACCCAAGCGAATTTCTGGACCAACCCCCGCAGGCACAAGAGGTGTCGCCCACCTTCTTTGCTACTTCCGAAGGGGCCGTCAAGGCCACCAACGCCGTTTATTGGCAACTGCGGCAGTGGCCTACCCATGTGTTCGCTTTTATCGCTATTTCCAGCTTCACCTCTGATGATGCCGACAAGGGCAGCGAACCGGGCGATGCCATTTTCATGAACGATTTTGACAATTTCACTACGCTTACGCCCACTAACTTCATCCTCAACGATTTTTGGACAGGGCAATACGACGGCATCAACAAAGCCAACCAAGTGATTGAGCGGGTACCCGCCATTGAGATGGACGATACCCTTAAAAACCGTTTGATTGCCGAGGCAAGGACGCTGCGGGCGTATTTCTATTTCAACTTGGTACGGGCCTTTGGCGGCGTGCCGCGCATCACGCAGGCACCCAAGGCCGAAGACCGCCCGCAGCCGCGTGCCACGGCTGCCGAGATTTACCAATTGATCGAGCAAGACTTGACCGCTGCCATACCGAACTTGCCCGAAAAATCGGCTTATGCGGGTACCGAATTGGGGCGTGTCACCAAAGGGGCGGCCAAAGGCTGGCTGGCCAAAGCAAGCATGTACCAAGGCAAGTGGGCCGACGTGCTGCGCCTCACCGACGAAATCATCGCTTCCGGCGAATACGACCTGAGCACTCCCTACAACGTCATTTTCACCGAGGCCGGTGAAAACGGCCGCGAGTCGGTGTTTGAGGTGCAGGCTGCCGCCCTTCCGCAGTGCGGCGGCGGCTCGCAGTATGCCGAAGTGCAGTCGGTGCGCGGGCAGTTGGGTTGGGGTTTCAACACGCCGTCGGAGGATTTGCTGACCAACGGCTACGAACCCGGCGACCCGCGCCGCCAACTTACCATCCTGTCGCGCGGCGAAACTTTACCCGATGGCTTTGCAGTGGCTGCCAGCGCACCCAACGCGCAGTACAACCAAAAGGCTTACATCGAGCAAAGTGCGCCCCGCTCGCCGTGCGGCATCGGCGACGGCGGCAAAAACATCCGCCTGCTGCGCTACGCCGACATTCTGTTGATGAATGCCGAAGCAGCCAACCAACTGGGTAACACCGCCAAAGCCCTTGCCTCGCTGAACGCAGTGCGGGCCAGGGCACGCGGCAACACGCCCAACGTGCTGCCCGATGTGACTTTCCAAAGCCAAGAGCAACTGCGGGCCGCCATTTGGCGGGAACGCCGCGCCGAACTGGCAATGGAACACGACCGGTTTTGGGATTTGGTGCGCCAAGGACGCGCCGGACAAGTGTTGCGTGCCGTAGGCAAGACCGGATTTGTGGATGGCAAACATGAATTGATGCCGATTCCGCAAACGCAAATAGATGCCAGTGGCGGTGTATTGACGCAAAACCCGAACTATTGAGCGGTTAGCTGTTGGCTGTTGGCTTTTAGTTCTTGGCTTGATTTTAGTGGCGTTTTGGGTAAAAAATGCTTAAAACGCCGGATGGTCAGAATCATGATTCTGACAAACAGAAAAACCCCGCTCAGTGGCGGGGTTTTTCTGTTTGAGGCCGTTTTGGGCATTTTTTGCTCAAAACGCTTTTTTGAAATGATAGTCACTGATAGCGTTTAGGCCTGCTCAATACTAAAGACCCAAGACCCAGGGCTTTTTACTTCTTCAGCGAGACCACCGTTTCTTTCTTCACCTCAGGTTTTGCTTTGTGGGCTTCGCTATGGTCTTTATGGGCGATGTACGGCGCAATGACCAAGGCCACGATGGACATGAGCTTGATCAGGATGTTCATCGAAGGGCCGGACGTGTCCTTGAACGGGTCGCCCACGGTGTCGCCGGTGACGGACGCTTTGTGCGGCTCCGATTTTTTGTAGAACACTTCCTTCTTGCCGTTCACTACGATTTCCACGCCTTTCTCAAACGACTTCTTAGCATTGTCCCACGCGCCGCCCGCGTTGTTTTGGAACATGCCCATCAGCACGCCGCTCACGGTGGCACCGGCCAAGAAACCGCCCAATGCCTCCGGCCCCAACACAAAGCCGATAATCAGCGGAGAAACTATCGTAATCACACCCGGAGCCACCATTTTTTGGATTGACGCTTGGGTGGAAATGGCTACGCACTTGTCGTATTCGGGCTTGGCTTTGCCTTCCATGATGCCCGGAATCTCGCGGAACTGGCGGCGCACTTCTTCCACCATGCTCATGGCGGCTTGGCCCACGGCCTTGATAGCCAGCGAAGAGAAGATGAACGGAATCATGCCGCCCACGAAGAGGCTCGCCAGCACGTCGGCCTTGTAAATGTCAATGCCGTCAATGCCTGCAATGCCGACAAACGCCGCGAATAACGCCAGCGAAGTCAACGCCGCCGAAGCAATGGCGAATCCTTTGCCCGTAGCGGCGGTGGTGTTGCCTACTGCGTCCAGGATGTCGGTTTTTTCGCGTACTTCCTTGGGCAGTTCGCTCATTTCGGCGATGCCGCCCGCGTTGTCGGCAATCGGGCCGAATGCGTCAATCGCCAACTGCATAGCCGTGGTGGCCATCATGCCTGCGGCTGCAATCGCCACGCCGTACAGTCCGGCCAGCTCGTAAGAACCCCAGATGCCGACAGCCAGCACAATCATGGGCAGGGCCGTGGATTCCATGCCCACCGACAACCCGCCGATGATGTTGGTGGCCGGGCCGGTTGACGACTGCTGGATGATGGACTTCACCGGACGCTTGCCCATGGCCGTGTAGTACTCGGTGATCATGCTCATCAGTGTACCCACCACCAAGCCGACGATAACCGCACCGAACACGCCCATCGAAGTGAACTGGCGGCCACGCAGTTCCAAGTTTTCGGGCAGCAGCCATGTAATCAGGAAGTAAGAAGCAATGGCCGTGAGAACGATGGAACCCCAGTTGCCAAGGTTGAGGGCGTTTTGCACGGCGTTGGTGTTGGTCGAATTGTCGGACACCCGCACGAAAAACGTGCCGATGATGGAGAACACGATGCCGATGCCCGCAATGAGCATGGGCAACAGGATAGGAGAGAGGCCGCCAAAATTGTCGTTGGCGATGATTTCGCGGCCCAGCACCATGGTCGAAAGCACCGTGGCCACGTAAGAGCCGAACAAGTCGGCACCCATGCCGGCCACGTCGCCCACGTT
>JALOMD010000520.1 GCA_025455595.1 Cytophagales bacterium
GTCCCATTCCAAGCTGCGGCCCACCTTGTGCGAAATCATGCCCAGCAGGCTCAGGTTGGTGGAGCGGTGTCCGCTTTCGATGTCGCACACGGGGTGGCTGTTTTTTTCGATGGCTTGCAAGAAGTCGGCCCACAGTTCGGCGATGTTCTGGCTGTCGGGCTGGTTCAGCTTGGCCGGCTCGTGGATAACCGGCTTCTTGCCGTCGGCGGGATAGAACCGCCAGCCGTCTTGCCAACCCATGTGAAAAGTGCCCTCGGTGCCGTAGAAGTAGCAGCCCACGTTTTCGCCTTTCTCGGCGTTGTTGGCGGCGTAGAGCCGATGCTCCCAAACCGCCGTGAACGACTCGAATTCAAACGTAGCCACCTGTGTATCAGGCGCGTCGGTACTGTCGCGGCGGATGCTCCGGGCGGCGTGCGAATACACCCGGCGCGGGAACTTCTCCTCCGTCCACCACAGCACTTGGTCGAGCCAATGCACGCCCCAGTCGCCGAGCTGGCCGTTGGCGAAATCCAAGTACTGCCGGAAGCCGCGCGGGTGGATGTTCGGATTGTAAGCCCGCAGCGGAGCCGGGCCGCACCAAAAATCCCAGTCGAGTTCCTTGGGCGGCTCGGCATCGGGAGTCACCTTGCCCGCGTCGCCGCCGTAGTGTACGAAAGCCCGCACCATGCCGATTTTGCCCGCCTTGCCCGACTTCAGGAAATCCATGCCCGACTTGTTGTGCGGCGACACGCGGCGGTGCAGCCCCACTTGGCACACTTTGCCGTACTTGCGGGCGGCGGCCAGCATGGCCTTGCCCTCGCCGATGGTGTGGCCCACGGGCTTCTCCACGTACACGTGTGCCCCTTGCTGCATGGCCATGATGGTGGGCAAGGCGTGCCAGTGATCGGGCGTGGCAACGATGACGATTTCGGGTTTCTCGCGGGTGAGCAACTCGCGGTAGTCTTTGTAAAGCTTGGGCTTGTCGCCGTTCAGCTTTTGCACCTCGGCAGTGGCGGCGGCCAGTTGCCGCTGATCCACGTCGCACAGGGCCACCACCTTGGCCGACCCGGCCTGCATGGCGCAGCGCAGGATGTTCATGCCCCACCAACCGCTGCCAATGAGGGCGGTGCGGTATTTGGACGGCGGCTTGGCAAATGTGACGAAGGGCGAGGACAACAGCGAGGCCCCGGCAAGAGCGGCTGTTTGCAGGAATTGCTTGCGGTTCATGGTGCAATTGTTGGTCTTGTGTCTTTAGTCTTGGGTCTTGGGTAAAAACTGATGTTGCGGGGCGTTTTGAGCAAAAATTGCCCAAAACGCTGAGATGTTCTTCGTAGCCTGTGGCTACGAAGTTTTTATGTTCGGTAGTCTGTGAATATCGGCCCGAAGGGCAATCGCCTTTACTTACAACGCTGTTTTGTGCTACGCACGGGTAGTCAGAGACTACCGGCATAACTCTGCGAAGTTACAGACTTCGCAGAACATTGTCCTGTGTCTTTTGTCTTATTGTAAATAGCTGATGTTAGGGATGTTTTGGGCGATTTTTGCCTAAAACGCCCCAAGAAGAGTGAGTTAGAAGCCCCCTCCTTGGGAGGGGGTCGGGGGAGGCCCCTTCTTCAACCGCCACGGCGCGGTGGCTTCCCAGTCGCCGGCCATGATGCAGCCGTAGGGCATGATTTCGTCCAGCACCTCGCCGAGGCCGAACTCCTGCATCTGCTGCTTCACTGACTCGGCGTTCTTGTACGCGCTGGGCAGTTCCGAAATGTCAATGCGGTTGGAGAAAAACCGCACGTCCAAGCCCCTGGTTTCCTCGGCAAACACCTCTTCGACGGTCTTGTGGGCGAGGGTTTTCTTGTGCTTGCCCCGGCTCACGTTGCGGCCCGCGCCGTGCGGGGCAAAGCCGAGGTTGGTGGCGGTGGTCGCGCCTTTGACAATCAGCACCGGCTCGCTCATGTTCAGCGGAATCAGCCGCAGGCCGCCCTGCGAGTCGGGCACAAACTTGTCGTCGAGGGGCGTGGCACCTTTGGCGTGGTAGAACAGGTCGCCGTCCTTGAACACGAAGTTGTGTTCGTTCCAAAACCTGTACAGCGGCTCGTTTTTCAGTTTTTCGACGGTTGCGTCGTGGATGGTGGCGTGGTTCAACTTCGTCCATTCGCGCACGGTTTGCAGGGCTTCCCAATAGGCTTTGCCTTCGTCGGTGTCGTAGGGAATCCACGCGTTTTTCTCCAGCGTCCGGGGCGAAATTTCTTTCCGGAAAAACTCGGCCGTTTTCATGCCTTGCGTGTACAAATTGGCCCCAAAGCCCCGGCTGCCGTGGTGCGTGACCATGATGGTCTCGCCCGTTTTCTTGGAGCGGCCCACGAACAGGAAATGATTGCCGTCGCCTTGCGTGGCGAGGTGCGTCTTGGCGAAGCTCAGGCTCCGTTCAGACCGCAGGAATTCGTTCGCCAAAATCCTGTCTTCCAGTGCTTGGGGCAACGCCGAAAACTCCGGTCGTCCGCCGCCGCCAAAATGCGTGACCGAATGCGCCGCGTCCAGCACGTCCTTGGGCGACACTTGCCCGAAGTTGGTCATCATCACCGAGCAGCAGATGTCGGCACTGTGCATGGCCGGGTGGATGGCGTTTTTGGCCACCACCACGCCGCCCACGGGAATCTGCCCGATGCCGCCGGTGGGGCAAGCGTCGGGCATGACGCAGCCGTTGAGCAGCGTAGGCGTGTGCATCAACGCTTCCATGGTGGCAAACACTTGCTGCACGTTGTCTATTTCGTCGTCGGTTTCGGCGCGGATGTTTTTGTGATAATCCAGCGGCGCGTCGAACGGCTCCACTACGTTCGGACGCATGGTTTCCAAATAATTGGCCAATGCTTCGCCTTGCAGATTGTATTGGTTGGCGTAGGCAATGGCTTCTTTGAACCATTTCGCAGGTCGGTAACCCAAATCAATCAAATCTTGTCCTGTAATCATGGGTTAGTTGATGGCTTATTGCTGATGGTTGATTGTTAATTGTTGGGCGTTTCGGGCATTTTTTGTTTAAAACGCACTTTGTTTCCATTAACTCTGCGCCCTTCGCGTTTTTTCTTCGCGCCTTTGCGTGAAACAGAGTTTCTCACGCAAAGGCGCAAAGATTTTTGCAAATAACGCAAAGCTACAAAACATCCATCGCAATGCCGTAGCTGTTGCAAATGTGCATGAGCCGCGCCACCTTGTCTTTTTCCACGACAATGAATCCGTAGCTGTCGCCGAAGCTGTCCAGATTCACCAATTCTTTGTTTTCTTGGGCCAGTTGCGCCTGTACGTAAGGAAACAAATCGCTGCCGTACGTTTCATCGGGGCAGTCAATCGGGAACGGCTTGCCGATCAGGTGCGACACGTAGTACTCCATGTCCGCTGGGTCGAATTTCCAGTCGGAATGCGCCAAATAGTAGTTTTCTTCCAAGTAGGCAAACAAGACGTATCGGTAAAGGTCTGTTTTGTTCTCAGCCAGATGCTCAACGTCCTCCCTTTCCTCCTCGTCGTCTTTCGTCAATTCCTTAATCAATCCGTCAGGGTCTTCTTCCACCAATATCAATTCGTTTATCAGCAATTCTGTGTCTCCTTTCGTGATTTTCCCTCCGGTCAGTATCGACAGCAATCAGCAATTCTGTGTCTCCTTTCGTGATTTTCCCTCCGGTCAGTATCGACAGCAACTCTTGAAAATCAGCCTTTGGGTCAGATTTTTTGGCAAAGATACCTTTGTTAAGCGGCGTTGTGATTTGAAAATCGTTACAAAAAGCTTCCAAAGTAACGACAAGATTGTTCAGTATCGGTGTGTTTTCAGGCGCAGGATTTTTGTGGTCTATCAAAACCGCTTTTGTCAAAGCAACCAAATATTGATAGAGATTTTCGGTTGTGTGCAGGAT
>JALOMD010000019.1 GCA_025455595.1 Cytophagales bacterium
TCTGCACAATCGTCTGTTGAACTATGGCTACGTAGTCACCGGTTCGCCTGCGCCCGGCACTACTGAGTTCGCATTCAAAGGCGGCCTCGGCATTACGGTGCTGCTTACTGAGCGGGGACTGTATTTTCAGTCAAGTTTCGACACCAACGGCATCTTTGAAATCTCACAGACGGCCTCTGAATTCACTGACGACGACGCGTTTGCCAAATACGACCCGCAGGCCGACGGATGGGAGGAATTCTGAAAGACAAGCGTTTTAGGCAATTTCTGCCCAAAACGCCACTACACAAATTCAACGACTACAGAACAAAAACGGCACAAGAATTGCGTCCGCAACGGCAACCGCCGCTGCAACCCGACAACCCACGACGCGTGCTGGCGGCCCACCGCTACACGCCATGAAAACCCGTACAAACTTCCTATTGGCGGCTTTTTTGCTGCACGCAGCCGTCTTCGCCCAATCCCCTGATTCTGTGTGGCTTTCGCTGGAGCCGGGCCAGTTGATCTTTCCGGGAAACAACCTGTCCGTCGGACTGTCGTTTGCATCGGTACGCGGCGATACAGACCGGACACGCGGCTTGCTGGGCGGGCGGATACAGTGGCGCAAACTGTACGTCGAGTCGTCGGTTGATGCGCGGGTGCGCAACGGCATTCTGCGCATTCCGCGTGACTTGTCGTTGGTCAAAAACCGCTATTTCACTGTACGCGTCTATGATCGGCGCAAAAAACGCCTCTATTACGAAGGCTCTGTTCCGTACAACTTTCCCGTCCGCGTCAAGCCGCAAATGCCCGCCGAATTCACGAAGGCACCCGGATTTCAAACGCCTTTTTCGCTGGCCGTGCAGTGGGACAACGACACCGTTACCACGGCGGACGGGCAGCGCGGCTTGTTGTCGCTGTCCGATTTCAACTATTACGTCAAAGGTGGCGAAGTGGCCCGCAACCGGCTACACATTTCGCCTGACGTACAGCGGTTTGCCGACAACCACACGGTGGCCGTCTATGCCTCGGCCCGCGATTTCGTGATTCCCGAAAGCGAAGCCACGTCTTTCCTGCTCGACTACAAGGCCCGCTACCGGTTTGCCCGTTTCGGATGGCGGGGTTCCGACGGGTGGAACGGCGGCTCCGGCCAATGCGGCCCCACGGGTGGACGCGGCGGCGACGGGGGTTGGGGCGCACCCGGCGACGACGGGCACCGAGGCCCCGACTTGCGGGTGGAAATGGACGCGCATTTCGACGAAACGCTACAGGCCACGCTGGTGGACGTAAAAGTGACTGACCTGAACGGCGGCTCCAGGATTTGGTACCGCGTCAACGCCGAGCAGGGGAAGGTTCGGGTGGAGTCGCAGGGCGGAAGCGGCGGCGACGGAGGCCGGGGTGGCAACGGCGGCGACGGCGGACGAGGCGAAGACGGACGCGAGGAAAAAATACGCAAGAAGGTGAACGACAGCACTTTCGTTGAAGAAACCATCCGGCACCGGGGCGGGCCGGGCGGCGACGGCGGCAACGGCGGCAACGGTGGCCCCGGCGGTTTCGGCGGCGACGGCGGCGACATTTACGTGTCTTACACCGCCGCCGCCCGGCCGTATTTGCACGTGCTCGAAGCCCGCAGTTCGGGCGGCAGCGGCGGGTCGGGCGGTTTCGGCGGCTCGGCGGGCAGTGGCGGCAGCGGTGGCCGGGGCGAACCCGGCGGCCGCAACGGTTGCAGCGGACGGTCGGGCGGTAACGGCCCGTGGGGGCAGTCGGGACGCGACGGACAGGTGCGGCTTAGGCTCGTGCCAGCCTTGGAAGATGAGTAAAGTGAAGCCTTGCCCCGGCCCTCCAAGGGGAGGGAGAAAAGATTTCGGAATGCGGATTTCGGAAAGGCGTTCCCGCCGATTGCGGGATTTGCGTTTTGAGCAAAAAACGCCCAAAACGCCTGAAACGCTCTGCTGGCGTCACGCCTCGGCGTGATGCCTAAACACAGACCAGCGTCCGCTGGTTGCGAGCCTTTGGCTCGCAAGAATCGCCACTACGCCGAGGCATGAAACGTGAAAGGCGTTTCAAGAGATTTTTGCCTAAAACGCTTGTTTCTACTTTTCATTGAATCAGCCTTTGCAAACCTGTCGGTTTGCGACCAGCGGACGCTGGTCAATTACAAGGCATCACGCCGAGGCGTGACACCAGCAGAGCCAGCAGAGTACCGTTTTGGACAAAAACGCCTGAAACGGCTTGTGTACTGAAATGCGTTCGGAACATTTTTTGTCGAATCCACACAGGCCGTCTATTTGCTGCTCAAAAGCAATTCTGCTGAAATTCTCTGTAGGGACTGAGAAAAGCAGCAAATAATAACACAGCGAATACACAGGCTCGCCACCATAGAGGCGTTTTGGGTAAAAAACGGCCAAAACGGTTTTTGAATTCAGCGTTCTGCCTTCTGCATTCCGACCTCTGACCTGCATCCGTAGTCGGCTCGCTTTGGTTTCGCAGAAACGGACAAAATCACTTGCATGTTTTCCCGCGCAAATGTTCACACGCATTGGGTTTGGGAATCGTTTTCCAAGGCGCAAGCATTTTACAAAGGCAAAACCGCCAATGGCTCAAGAACCGCCGGCATTCGGATAAAAATTATGCATGATTTCATAAATTTAACAGACTTGGCAGCAGAACCGGTTTCTACGCGTGCGTTGCGCAATTCTTCGCCGTCTCCTACCCGACTCCCTGTCAAAACACCAAGGCCGACTCCCGAAAAACACCGGCCGAACAACCGCAGATTTGTGTAAGCACTCAAACGAATATCCTTGCTGCAAAACAACAGCAGGCGGTCTGTTGCAAATCGCAAAAACATTGATACATTTGGCATGCGTTGGATGTACTCGTGCATCTTATACCAACTTTGAATGCTGAATGCCGAATTTTGAATAATGAATTGACCGAAAATCAAGGGCTTGCAAATGCGGAATACGCGGTCAATCTTTGAATTTGGTTTTAAAAAGTGATTGCATGTTTTCAGGATTTGAAGTTGCCGGTTTTCAAGCAATTCATCATTCGGCGTTACGCATTCGATAAGTACTTGACAGAAATCAGTTTGCATTATTTCTGGCGCACAAAATCGTTGAAAGCAGCCGACTATCGGTTCTTTGCAACTCTATTTTGACTGACCACTGACGACTCTGTACTTATTCAAAATTGATCTTACAATCTTAGGCAGCATAATACCGCCATTGCTGCATTTTTTCGATTGCTTTTGTGACGTGTTTCAATCAGCCGCCAAGCTTCTGCCTCAGGCTTGACGCAACAGGTCGAATCAAGTATGAATCCTGACAAGACAAGTGTTCCAATCGTTGGCAGCACACCTTCGTCCGATGCTGTCCCATGTGCCGGTTTTTTGTCCGGCGGGGGCGAGATGGGCCGCCTTGTGCGTAACCGCGACTGGTCGCAGACACCGCTGGGAACCATTGAAACGTGGCCGCCGAGTTTGCTGACCACGCTGGGCATTGTGCTCAACTCCCGTTTCCCAATGATGCTGCTTTGGGGCGAAGAACTGCTGTGCTTTTACAACGACGCGTTTCGCCCCAGCCTCGGCACCGTTGGCAAGCATCCGGCCATCCTTGGCTTGGCGGCCCGGCTCGCCTTGCCCGAAAACTGGCATGTCGTCGGGCCGCTTCTCAATCAGGTAATGCGTTCGGCCGAGCCTGTATGGAAGGAAGACTTCTTGGTGCCCTTGCAACGCAACGGGCAACTGCAAGAAACCTATTGGACATTCAGTTGCAGCCCCGTCACTGACGAGGCGGGCCACGCGGCGGGCGTTTTTGTAACCTGTACCGAAACCACGGCCAAAATGGCCGAGCTACAGGCTGCCCGGTCGGCCAGCCAGCGGTTTGCCGACATGGTGATGCAGGCCCCGGTGGCCATTGCCGTTTTTCGCGGCCCCGAATTCATTGCCGAAATCGCCAACGATGCCTATTTGCCGTTGGTGGACAAAACACGCGACGAATTTATCGGCAAGCCCATGTTCGAATCGGTGCCCAGTGTCCGCGCCGCCATCGAGCCGCTGGTGCGCGAGGTGGTGCGCACCGGCAAATCCATACGCCTACAGGAAATCGAGCTGACGTTGCGCCGCCATGACCGCGACGAAACCTGTTGGTTCAACTTGGTTTACGAACCGCTGCGCGAAACAGACGGCACGGTGGACGGCTTTATGGTGACGGCCACCGAGGTGACAAACCAAGTGTTGGCCCGCCGCCAAGCCGAGCAGAAAGAGGCCGGCCTGCGCAAGGCCCGCGACCAGTTTGAACTCAGCATCGCGGCGGGCAACGTGGGGCTGTGGCACTGGGACGCACAAAACCAAGCACTGAACTGGAGCCGGCAACAAGAAGCCCTGTACGGCTTGTCCGCAGGAGAGTTTGGCGGCACCTTGGCCGATTTCCACCAGTTCGTGTTTCCCGAAGATCTCGCGGCGATGCTCACGAACCCCGCATCGGATTTGGCACAGAGCGGCGAGGCAGCCTACGAGTTTCGCATCCGACGCACGGACGGAGCCATCCGGTGGATTCAAGCCCGCAGCCGTACTTTGTACAACGACAACGGCGTGCTCGAATACATAACCGGTATCAACATTGACATTACAGAGCAACGCCGGGCCGAAGAAGCCCTGCGCGAGTCGGAGAACCGGCTGCGATTGGCGTTGGAATCGGCAAACATGGGCATACACGTATGGAACATTGCCGAAAACACCTTGTATTGGGACGACCGGCTGCGGGAAATGTGGGACATCGGGCCGGACGATACCGTAACCTACGAGCTGTTTGTGAACGGCCTGCACCCCGAAGACCGCCAAAAGGTGCAAGCCGCCGTTAACCAAGCCCTTGACCCGCAGGGCAACGGCCAGTACGTGGCCGAGTACCGGGTGATTGACCGGAAAACCGCCGCAATCCGTTGGGTCTTGGCTACAGGCCGCGTGTTCTTTGAAAACGGCGTTCCGGTGCGCTTGGTGGGCACGGCCCGCGACATTACCGAACGAACCGAAGCCGAGGAAAAACTGCGCGAAAGCGAAAACCGTTTCCGGGTCTTGGCAGAGACACTGCCCCAAATGGTGTGGATGAGTGAAGCGGACGGACGGACGGAATATACATCAGGACGCTGGAAAGAATACTTTGGCATCGAAGATTCGCAGCAGGCCTGGCGCACCAAGGTGCATCCTGACGACCAAGAGCCGATCATGACCGCATGGGGCAAACACTTTGCCGCCAAATTGCCGTTTCGGTACGAGGTGCGTCTGCAAAGCAAAGACGGCGGATACCGGTGGCACTACTCCATTGCCGAGCCGGTGAAAAACGAACAGGGCGAAACCGTGAAATGGATAGGTGCCCTCACCGACATCGACGACCAGAAGACGTTTGCCGAGAAACTGGAACGCGAGGTGGCCGAACGCACCCGCGAACTGGCCGCCGCCAACGACGAACTCACCCGTAGCAACCACGACTTGCAGCAGTTTGCCCATGTCACCAGCCACGACTTGCAAGAGCCGCTGCGCAAAATCAAGGTGTTCACCGGATTATTGCAGAAAGAGTCGGACTGTGTGCTGTCAGCGCAAGGCCTGCTGTACCTCGACAAAGTGCGCCACGCCACCGAACGGGTGCAAGCCATGATTGACGGCGTGCTGGCGTACTCGAAAGTGCGGGCCAGCGGGCAGAATGTCGAGATGGTTGACTTGAACGCAGTCGTCGCCAATGCTTGCAACGACTTGGAAATACTGATCGGGCAGAAAAACGCCCGCATCGAAACCGAGCCGCTGCCTGTACTGGCAGGCTCGCCGGTGCTGCTGCACCAGTTGTTCTATAACCTGATCCATAACGCCCTCAAGTTTTCCAGGCCAGGCGTGCCACCGTTGGTTGCCGTTCGCAGCCTGCCGTCCAAATCCGAAACGGTTACCGTCGAGGTGCGGGATAACGGCATCGGCTTCGAGCCGGAGTATGCCGAGCGGATTTTCGACACGTTTGTGCGGCTCAACCCCAAGGACACTTACGAGGGCACAGGCCTGGGCTTGGCCCTGTGCAAGAAGATAGCCCAACGCCACGGCGGCACCATCCGCGCCACGGCCACGCTTGGGCAAGGGGCCGTGTTCGCCGTCACACTGCCGCTGCAACAGGTTTTGAATGTGATTTAGAAGCTGTTTGCGTTACTTTTTCGAAGCCGAGAAGAGCGGATTTTGGATCGAGGCGCGTGTCAAGCCAACCGCCTGCCCCGATGTGTCGGGGGCGCAGCCGAAAGGCCTTTGCAGCCCGAAAAATTAACGCAGACAGCTTCTTACACAGGCTATGACTTTCGCTTACCGCAAAAAGAAACGGTGGTTGTAACTCCGAATGTTATTCGGAGTCCCACGCCGTGGCGTGGGTGTTCTGTGGCGGAAACACGCTTTCGCGTGTTCTCCGAATGCCATTCGGAGTTACAAGCGAAAGCCCTGCAAGCTTTTCGCAGCAGTCCAATGTTAAACGATTGTTAATTTAATGTTAAGTTAATGTTAACAAAACGAAAAAGATTATATAGTTTTGCGGCTCAGTTACTACTTTTAAAACTTCTAAACTTTAATCCAAAAACATGCTGCCCCATATGGAACAATCCAAAACTGCGAAGAAGCCCCGCAAAGAAGCAACTCCCAAAATCGCAACCACCGATGCCAAAGGGTTGAAAAAACAATTGGTGGAAACGTTGACCGAAAAAATACTGGAAGTAGCCAAGCAGGAAGCATTTGCCACGCAACTGGCCTCCGGCGACCTGAAATTGAAGAAATTGGCCCGCAAGGCCGCCAAGGAAGTTGCCAAAACCTTGGACAAGGCAAAGCCGAAACCTGCTCCGAAAAAGGCGGCGGCCCCGAAAAAAGAAGCAAAAAAAGAATCGAAGAAGGAGAAAACAAAAGCGTCTGCAAAGGCAAAACCAAAGCCGACAACCGGCAAACCGGCCAAAACAGGCAAGGCTGCCGCTTGACTTGTCGCACAAGTACTGTGAATCTGCCACACGCCCCGCCGCAAACGGGGCGTGTGGCGTTTTGGGCAAAAAATGCCTGAAACGCTTCCATGCTTACCTTATAGCATGAACGCCCACTAACCAAGGCCGCATACAGTTCACGCACCCCGCCCATGGACGCTTACCAGAGCATATTGGTTTTCAATGTTTTCGTATCCAGTGTGTTGCTGTTTTCAGCCCTTTTGGCCGCGATTCACTATGGTTACACATCAGACAAATCATACCTTTTCTACGGCGGCTATTTGGCAAGCATGTTCTTGTATTTCTTGCTCGACGTGCTGGTGTTGCCGTACACGGAAAAGTTTTTGCCCGGATGGAAAAATCATGTGTACACGTTTGCCGTCCCCGTCAACGTGTTGCCGTTTTACCTGTACCTGCGGTTTGCCAATGAGTTCGTCTTTTTCCAGAAGTTCAATACCTCTATTTTCAAGAAAGTAGCCTCGGCAGCAAATTTCCTGTTGGTTTACGTGTGCATAGACCGTGTGCTGGTGCATGTATTCGACAATGCCGAACTGAGCGTTCAGCTGTGGTTTTTTGCCAAGCTCGCTTTTGCCCTGTTCATCCTTTTTCTGCTTTCGGAAGCTTTCCAGACCGACAATCGGCTTGCCAAGGTGTTTGCCACGGGCACGCTGTGCTTTGTGGTAGGCGGACTGGCCAAAATCTGCCACGAGAAACTTTTCCCCGTACCGCAGCCCACCACCATTCTGTGGCGAAGTCCGTTTTTTTTCATGCAAGTGGGGGTTTTGTTTGAAGTGCTGTTTTTCAACTTGGGATTGATCTACCGTACCCGACAGTTGAACAGAGAACACACCGAGTTGCAACTGCGCGAACAAGAAACACGAAAGACCAAGGAACTGAACGAATTCAAATCACGCTTCTACGCCAACATCACGCACGAGTTTCGTACGCCGATGACGGTGATCCTCGGCCTGTGCGACCACTTGCTCGGTCAACCGCGCGACAAGATGGCACAGTCCGTAGCCATGATAAAACGCAACGGCGAACAATTGCTCGAACTGGTGAACGAGATACTGGCCTTGTCCAAAGCCGAAACCGACCAACTGCCCGGCAACCGGCAAACCGGCGACTTGGTGCTGTACCTGCGGTACTTGGCCGAATCGTTCCGGCCGCTGTGCCAAGTCAAATCCGTCACGCTGGCGTTCCGGTCGTCGGTGCCGCCGTGCGTGGTTGCCTACGACGCGGGCAAGTGGAAGAGCATCGTGAGCAATTTGCTTTCCAACGCCTTGAAATTCACGCCCGCCACCGGGCGGATTACCGTAGAACTGGCGCGGATTGAGTCGGGCAAACTGCGATTGCGCGTCACCGATTCGGGCGTGGGCATCCCGGCCGACGATCTGCCGCATGTTTTCGAGCGGTACTTCCAAGCCGATAACCAGTCGGGGCAAACGGGGACGGGCATCGGGCTGGCGTTGGTGAAAGAGTATGTCCACGCCATGCAAGGCGAAGTGGCCGTTGAAAGCCGGTGGGGCGGCGGAACGACTTTCACCGTGACGGTTCCGCTGTCGTCGGTCGAAGAAGTGCCCATCGCGTTGCCGGAAGTGCCACCGGTTGAAGCGATTCTTGAAAATGATAACGACGGCGAAAAACCCGTGGTGCTGGTGGTGGAAGACAACGCCGATGTGGCCCATTATGTGCAATTGTGCTTGCAGGAACATTACGCAGTGATTTCGGCAAAAAACGGCCAAATCGGCTTGGAAACGGCCCGCCAGCAAATACCCGACGTGGTGGTGTCGGACGTGATGATGCCCGAACGCGACGGCTACGAACTGTGCGGGCAACTGAAAGCCGACGAACTGACCAACCACATTCCGGTGGTGCTGCTCACGGCCAAGGCCGCCCACGAACACCGTCTGGAGGGCCTTGCCCAAGGGGCCGATGCCTACCTGACCAAGCCGTTCGACTGCCGTGAGTTGGTGCTCACGTGCAACAAGTTGATAGACCTGCGGCGCACCTTGCGCGAAAAATACCGCCGCAACTGGGATGTAGCGGCAACCGCCGAAGCAATTGCCGAGCCGACGGTGCCAGACCCGTTCCTCGTCCGCCTGCGCGAAGCCGTGGAGGCTCGTCTGGACGACGGCACGTTTGGCCCCACGCAACTGGCCGAGGCCGTACACCTGAGCCGCTCGCAACTGCACCGCAAGCTGAAAGCCGTGGCGGGTGTGTCAGCGGCGCACTTCATCCGCAATGTGCGGCTGGGCCATGCCCGCATCCTGCTGCAAACCACGCAACGCAACGTGTCGGAAATCGCCTACGCTGTCGGCTTCGACGACCCCAATTATTTCACCCGCGTATTCACCGAGACCGTAGGCACTCAACCCACGTACTTCCGGCGCAACCCTGCAACTGTGTCAGAATAGTCGCCCGTGTCCCCGGCTTTAGCCGGGCGGCGTTTTAGGCAAAAAACGCCCAAAACGGTATTCTGCTGGCTCTGCTGGCGCAAGCGTCCGCTTGTGCCTACAACTTGACCAGCGTCCGCTGGTCGCAAACCGGTAGGTTTGCAAAATCTGATGTCAGCAGAAACAGAAATCAAAAGGTGTTTTAAGCAAAAACTGCTCAAAATACCTTTCAAGTTTTACGTCTCGGTATGATTTCATCCTTTGCAAGCTTCGCTTGCGACCAGCGGACGCTGGTCTGTTTGTAAGCACAAGCGGACGCTTGCGCCAGTGAACGCCAGTGAACTCTGCCGTTTTGGGCGTTTTTTGCCTAAAACGCGGCAATATTCGGGGTCGTGCAACAATGCTCCAGCACAATGCGACAATACTACAGTACATGACAAGCTTGGTTCGGTAGATTTGACCTGACAAACCGCCCGCCAAAACATGTACAAAACCCTTCGCCTCCCGGTACTGTGTCTCGCCCTGCTGTTGGGCACGGCTTGGGCATCGGCACAAACGAGTTCCTACGAAAACGACCGACGACAAGTGGACAGCCTGCGCCGTTTGCTTGAACAAGACTTACCTCCTGCCCAAGCCTTGCAAGCAAACTTAAAACTGGCCGGCTACTACATAGATTTCTCGCAGCTCGACTCGGTGCAGATTTGCCTCGACGAAGGTTTCCGTCTCAACGAACTGGTCAAAGATTCGATTCAAGGTTTTTTCCTGACCGCCTACCAAACCGAAATCTTCCTTTACAGCACGCTGTGCGAGCAGGGCATCCAAACGGCCATGAAAGGCTTGCAACAGGCCGAACAACTGAACGATGAAGAAATGATAGCCAACCAATACAACCTGCTGGGACTGCTTTACGCCGAGATGGCGCAGTTCCAGCAGGCCATCGGTTTCTTCGAACTCAGTCTCAACCACTTGCCGCCGCAGTCGGGCCATGACAATCTCACCCGCCGTTACCACCTGTTGTCGAACTTGGCGCAGTGCTACGAAGAACTGAACGACATCCCGACGGCCATTCGCTATAACCTGTCGTCGCTGCGCGAGGCCAGACGAGAAAAACGCTTCCGAGGCATGTCCATCGCCTGTTGGTCGTTGGGCAACATCTATTACGCCCAAGGCGATTATCACCAAGCCAAAGCCTACTACCAACAGTCGCTGCGTCACTCCGAATCCATCCGCGACGTGGATGTGGGTATTTTGGTTTACCCACGACTGTTTCACGTCTATGAGAAACTGAAAAACCACGCAATGGCGCAGAAAGCACTGCAACAAGGCATTGATTTGGCTGAGCGGGAAATCTGGCGCATCAAGCCCAACTCGCAGAAGCAGTTCTATACCGAAGTCAACCGTATTTACCAACAGATCGGCGACTACCGGAACGTGGTGGCTTACCAACAGAAGCTCGACAACATCAGCCAAGAGATAACCCGGCAAGAAAACAAACAGCGGCTGGCCGTACTGAACGCTTTTTACGCCAACGAAAAGCGCATGGTTCAGATGGCCGCCCAGACAAAAGAGCACGAAATACAATTGCAGCAACAGCGGTCATTCTTGCGTTACGCGGTGGTGTTTGCCCTATTGGCCGTTGCCGCCTTAGGAGCGATTTACTATGCGTTCAGGCAAAAACAACGGCTCAAGAACTGGCAACTCAGACAGCAAATCACCGAATTGGAACAGCAGCAGGAAATGTCTGCCTTGCGGGCGATGGTGGAAGGTGAGGAACAAGAACGGATGCGCATTGCACGCGAGCTGCACGACGGGCTGACCGGTCTGTTGTCGGCGGCGCGGCATCAGGTGGAGTCGGCCTTTCGGCGGCTGCCGCAGACTGACACATTGGTGACTTCGCCCGCTGCGGAACTGCTGGACAAGGCCTGCGGAGAGGTGCGGCGGATATCGCACAACCTGATGCCCTACGCCTTGCAGCGACACGGATTGGCAACGGCCCTGCAAGAATACTGCGCCAATGTGCAGCAGTCGGGGCTGCTGGCAATTGACTACCAACAGATAAGCTGGCACGAGCGGCTGTCGCCCTCGCTTGAGTTGTGGCTCTATCGCATGGCACAGGAACTGATTAACAACGCCCTGCGGCACGCCAAGGCCACGCACGCATTGGTGCAACTGAGCCGCCACGGGAATAGCATCCACATAACTGTGGAAGACGACGGCCGGGGATTTAATTTTGGCAAGATCAACGCCAAAAGCGGAACCGGTCTGAAAAGCATTGAGTCGCGGGTCAAATACATGAACGGCAGTTTGTCTGTCAATTCAGACAGCCGAGGCACATCGGTTCAAATAGAAATTTCACTGTCGCACGTGCCGATAGAATTGAATAGTTAGCTATTAGCTGTTAGCTGTTAGCTTTTGGCTATTAGCTGTTAGGCACAAATCAAAAATGTTTATTTTACTTCTTGAAAAATAAACAATAAACACTACTCCAATAAGCAGTAAAGAAAATGTTTTTCAGCTAAAAGCCAAGAGCCAAGAGCCAAGAGCTAAAAGCCAAGAGCCAAGAGCTAAAAGCCAAGAGCCAAGAGCTAAAAGCCAAAAGCCAAGAGCTAAAAGCCAAATGCAAATTCGCACTTCGTAAATCGTACTTCAACATGATTCGTTTCGGTATTCTGGATGACCACCCGCTGGTCGTGGAAGGCATTCGCAGCCTGTTCAACGGCGACGACCGTTTCAACCTCGCCTGGGGCGTGACATCAGCCGCAGAATGCTGGCGGCAATTGAAAACAACAGACGTGGACGCACTGCTGCTGGACATTCACTTGGAACAAGAAAACGGCATTGTACTGTGCAAGCAGTTGAAGGAACAGTTTCCCAGCCTGCGAATCATGATGCTGACTTCCTATTGTGAAACGTCGTTCGTGAAAAACGCTTTGCAAAACGGCGCGTCGGGCTATTTGCTCAAAAACGCCAGTTATACCGAAATGACAGAGGCTTTGCGCATCGCATACGACGGCAACAATTATTTGTCAGCCTTGGTGCAGCAAAAGATGCTCGACGGACTGCTGAATCCGCGCAAGGCGACAGCGAACACAGTGTATGTGCCCAAACTCACGCGCCGCGAACAAGAAGTGCTGCAATTGATCACAGACGAATTCACTACTGCCGAAATAGCCGAAAAGCTGTTCGTGAGCCTCAAGACCGTTGAAACCCACCGCATGAACCTGCTTCAGAAACTCGGTGCCAAGAACGCCGCCGGTCTGGTAAAAACCGCCTTGGCAATGAATCTGGTGTGAAATTCCGCAAAAATTGCCCAAAACACCTGTGACACAACGTTCGTGTTGTGACGACGACCCTTTCAAGCAGTTGCGCAGAAACTCACGTATGTTGGGTGGGTATCTGCACGAACCGATCTCAGGCCCATACACAACAGAACCTTTACCTTCCTAACACGAGTAATCACCCCACACAAACCTCCCGCTTTCTGTACCATAGGCACAAGCCTTGACAGAAAACGGGAGGTTTTACTTGTTGTAGAGGTTGAACCAACTTGGTTAAGAAAAACATGGGTTTTAGGCCCTGATTCACAGGTTTCTGCCTCGGATTATTTTTAAGGAAGTTATTTCAAAATCTATAAATAACTGCTGTTACACCAAAGCAAAGGGGCGTAGCCCCGCAATCATCGTAGCAGACGGCATTCATAGATAAGAAGGGGCGTTAGCCCTGATGT
>JALOMD010000521.1 GCA_025455595.1 Cytophagales bacterium
CAACCGCTTCTATTGACGCCAAGTGTGCAGTCATGGGTAGTTGGTCTTGGGTCGCGAGCGGAAACGGGTTTCCAACCATAAGATTGCAAATCCCGAACATTTAAGTATTCACGCGCATTTGGTTTAATCTATTTCTAAACCTGTCAAAAGGACTTACGCAAGAACTTTGGTAAAGGTGCTGGCGGTGAGCAAGTTGCGCGAAAACCTTTGCCAAAGATAATCGCCTCTTTTTCAACAACTTGGCCTTGCTCTTGTGTAAGTCCTACTCTTATTGAGGCTTTTTTGCTAAAAGCTAATAGCTGACTACTAATGATAATGACAAAATACGTACGACTTGGCACTTAAGCCCCGTACCTTGGCGCAAATCGAGTTATGACCAGCATTGTTGACGATTTCAGGAACGCTTTCCGCAAGCAGAACAACGGGTTGGTGCAGATAATCCTCATCAACGTGGTGGTTTTTCTGCTGTTGGTCACTTGTTTGCTCATTTTCAAAATTTCGATGGGCCGCGAGCAAGGCGGTGCGTTTTATACCGACTTCATTGCCCGCAACCTCTTCCTGCCCGGCGACGCAATGAACTTTCTGTTCAGGCCGTGGACGTTGCTCACCTATTTCTTCTCGCACGAAGGGCCCATTCACCTGCTGTTCAACATGCTGTTCCTCTACTGGTTCGGCAAATTGATTGAAGAATACCTCGGCAATCGGCGGCTTGTCAACTTGTATCTGCTGGGCGGCTTTGCGGGCGGGATCACGTACCTGCTCATGTGCAACTTGGTGCCGTATTTCGCCGGGTTGCGCGGCACCTACTTGCTCGGCGCATCGGGCGGGGTGTTTGCAGTGGTGGTGGGGGCGGCTACGCTCATGCCCAACTACACGTTTTTCCTGCTGCTCATCGGGCCGGTGCGCATCAAGTACATTGCGGCGTTTTATGTCATACTGTCGTACGTGGGCTTGGCTACCGGCGGCAACGCGGGCGGCGACTTGGCGCACTTGGGCGGTGCGTTGATGGGTTTCCTGTTCATCAGCCAATTGAACCGGGGCACCGACCTGGGCCGTCCGCTCACGCGTTTCGCCGAGTGGCTGCGCGGGTTGTTTGTCCGCAAGCCCAAGATGAAAGTCACTTACCGCACCACGGCCCCGGCCACCACGGCCAAGTCGTCGGCCACGGCCAACTACAGCGGTACCCCCGACGACGACGAAGTGGATGCCATCCTCGACAAAATCAACCGCTCCGGTTACGAAAGCCTTACCAAAGAGGAAAAACAAAAACTCTTCCGCGCCAGCCAGAAAAACTGACGTTTTTACGATTCCGCGATGCTTCGTTCTTCGATGCTTCGCAAAAGCGTTTTGAGCAAAAAACGCCCAAAACGAAAGAGAGGAAAAAAGCGACATGTGTTGAGTCACGAAGCATCGAAGAACGAAGCATCGAAAACATGGATTTTGCCGAAGTGAAAGCCTTGGCGAGGCAGGGCGAAGGACTGCACGTGGAGTTCAAGCTCAAGGCGGCGCATCCGGAGAAAATCGTGCGGGAACTGGTGGCGTTTGCCAACACGCGGGGCGGCACGCTGCTGGTCGGGGTCAGCGACGACCGGCTCATCAAAGGCGTGCGTTTCGTGGACGAAGAGGAGTATATTCTTACCAAGGCCATCCAAGCCCACTGCTTTCCGCCGTTTGCTTACGAAATTCATCACATTCCGTTAGACGATAACGACGAGCGGCACGTACTGGCTGTCACCGTACCGCCCAGCCCCGACAAGCCCCACTACGTCCGGCCCGAACCCGCCGCCACCGAAGGCAAGGCCTACGTCCGCGTGGCCGACCGCAGCATCCAAGCCAGCAAAGAGGTGCGCGAAATCCTGAAAGGCGAACGCAAGCAGCGCAACATCCGTTTCGAGTACGGCAAAAAAGAAAATCAACTGATGCAATACTTAGCCCAGCACCGGCGCATTACCGTGAGCCAGTTCATGGAAGTGGCCGCCATTCCGCGCCACGTGGCTTCCCGCACGCTGGTGCTGTTGTCGCTGGCCCGCGTGCTGCGCATCCTCCCTGACGAAACGCAGGATTTTTTCGAGGTTCTGGAAAGCGTCTAGGTTCGTTTAACGTTTATCGTTGGGCGTTTTGGGCGTTTTTTGTCTGAATCAGGATTTACAGGATTATCAGGAAAGGCAGGATTAGATTGCAAATGGAAATCCTGTTTTTTCTGCCAATCCTGTGAATCCTGATTCTGACAATTTCGCCCAAAACGCCGAGTCGCCTTCATACCTTTTTTCCGCGTTCCAGAATCCGATTTCCGCATTTGTTTCACCATCTGCTCTTTCCTGCCTCGCCGTTTCGCTTGAGAACGTAGCGGAAAGACAAACTGCCTACATAGCTCGTCTGCTCAAAATCTCGGCTGGCGAACTGGCTGATAAGCAGTCGCATTCGGTCAGACTGCAAGCCTACATGAAAGCCTGCGTTGTTGAGTCCCCACACGAATTTGCCGTAACGCAAGTTGAGCATGAAAGCCGTGAGCCGGAATTGCTCGAAAAGTTGGTTGGTCACCCATCCGGTTCGGAAAACCACTTGCGGCGTAACCGAAAACTTGGATTCGGGCCTGCGTTGGAAAGTGTATCCGAACTGCCAGTAAAAACTGGGCGTGAGCGGGTCAACGCCGGAGATGCCCGCGATGCGGTAGCGGGTTTCGCTGGACAACGGTGCCAGATACGACGCGCCGACGTACCACTTCTGCGAATTGAACAGCAAAGAGGCGCGACCCAGCAGCCTTTCTCCTTCTATTTTTTGCGGCAGTTCGGCCGTCGGCCAGTTGTTGTACTCGCTTTGGTAACGGCCGTACAGCACCTCGACCGAAGGCGACAGCGTGTATTTGCCTTTCATGGAAAGTTTCGGTGCCACGGCCAAGGAAACCGAATAAGCTGCGCCTTCGGTAGCGAATGCGGATTGGCTCATCCGGGCGTTGCCAGCCTCATTGGAGTAAGACACGGATGCCCCTACGCCCGTCCGGATTTGCGGCACAAACTGGTCGTAGGACGCATAGTTCAATACCTGCGTGCCAACGTGGGTGCCGGGTGTCTGTATCGAAAGGTTGTGGTTCAACCGGGGCGCACCGGACTCTCCGGCAAACGAACTGTTGAACTGCATGGGCAACGCACCCAGTGGTATATGCTGCGCACGGCTGGCATAAATGATGAGAAAAACGGCTAAAACGGTGCCAAGCGTGCAATTTCGTAGTTGTTTCATTTTTTGTTTCACCAGCGTTGCCGCCCTGCCTGGTCATTCTGTTTGAAAATGTAACGGAAGGAGAGGTTGCCTATGTAACTTTCCCCGGACGCACTTTGTATTCCTTGGCTTAACATGATGCGTATTTGGGAAGACTGATAACCAACATGGATGCCCGCGCCGTTAAGCCCCCAAATAACTTTCTTGTAGCGAAAGTTGAGCATGATGTCCGTCAACACAAAGCAACGGAACGGAGCGAACAACCAAAAGCGGCTTGACAAAAATGCACGTCTGGCATCTGCGCCGGTCAGGAAAAGCAATTGCGGTGTAAATGAAAATTTTGATTCGGAGCTACGGTGGAAAGTATATCCGAACTGCC
>JALOMD010000522.1 GCA_025455595.1 Cytophagales bacterium
TGGTAGCCTTCCAGTGCAGGCTTGATGCAGTATTGCGCCGGTACGCTGCTGCACACGCGCATGGTGGCCAGCAGCATCAGCCCTTCCATGTAGTCGCGGGCGGCGACGGTTTTGCCGCTCAGCACCAGCCACCCGGCCCGGAAACCCGCCGCAAAGTAGTTCTTGGTCAGGCCGCTCATGGTCAGGCACAGCACATCGTCGGCCAGCGTGGCAATGGACGTATGCGTGGCTCCGTCGTAGAGAATGCGGTCGTAGATTTCGTCGGAGAAAACAATCAGGTTATGTTCGCGGGCGATTTGCAGCAGCCCTTCCAGCAACTCACGGCTATAAACGGCTCCGGTCGGGTTGTTCGGGTTGATAATCACCAGCCCACGCGTGCGGGACGTGATTTTGCGCCGGATGTCGGCCAAGTCGGGCATCCAGTCGGCTTGCGGGTCGCAGGCGTAATGCACGGCGCGGCCGCCGCACAGCCGCACGGTCGAAGTCCACAGCGGGTAGTCGGGCGTGGGTACCAGTATCTCGTCGTCCTTTTCCAGCAACGCCTGCATACTGAGCATGATCAGGTCGCTGACCCCGTTGCCGATGAAAACCGTGTCTTCGCTGATGCCGCTGAAGCCCCGGTTGGTGTAGTGGCGCGCCACCGCCTCACGCGCCTCGGCGATGCCGTGCGAGGCGGCGTAGCCTTGTGCCTTGCCCAAGTTGTCGGTCAACGCCTGCTGGATGTGCGCCGGAGTCTGGAAACCGAACGGGGCCGGATTGCCGATGTGGAACTTGATGATGCTGTGGCCGGCTTTTTCCAAGGCAACGGCCTGCTCGTAGATGGGGCCACGGATTTCGTAATTGACACCGCTCAGGTGGGAACTTCGGCTAACCATGCGTGATGTGGGTAAAGAGTCGTCAGTGGGCAGTAAGCCTCCGTATCGCATGAATCTGACGGCCAACCACTTGCGACGGGCCACTCGAATTTCGCAAATATAGCCAAGCGAGGTCAGAAGTCAGAGGTCAGAGGCCAGAATTGTTCGCGTTTACGAGAAGCTACAGGTGTAGTTGTTTTTAGCGTTTTAGGCATTTTTTGCCCAAAACGAAGATGCCGCCATAGGCGGTATTGAAAATTCCGCGACGAGCGGGAACGCCCTTTACACTTTGCGTTCTTTGCGTGAAATCTTTTCTCGCAGAGGACACAAAGCTTCCCGCAAAGAACACGTCACGAACCACTTACGAATCTCTGTTGCAGCCCGGCGTGACTGTTGAGGGCGGATGGCTGAGGCCGCAGATTTGTATTGATTGTATTATTCGTAAATTCGCCTGACTGAGACACTATCTTAAATTTATGCCGGCTCAACAGAAAAAGCAAGCACTTACCCGACCGTCTGCCACTCTACAGGAGGCCCAAGCACGGCTGGAAAAAATCTTCGCCAGCATTCGCACCCAGAAGGAGCTTGACGAAATCAGTGATGTGATTGTTAACTATCTCTCGGAAAAGATTGATTCGGAAACCGATGTCATTGTAGCGGAGAAGAGTCTGCAACCAGCGGATTTTGTCAAGATTGCTAACACGCACATCAGACGCAAAAAGCGATGAGGATTGTCTTCGACACCAATTGTCTGATTGCCAGCATTCCTCGCGCATCTCCCTATCGGCCTGTTTATGAAAGCATCCGGCAGGGAGATGTTTATTTGTTCTTGACGCACAAGAACCATTGTAAACACTTGACTTTCAGTTGTCTGCAATTCGATTCTGACTGGCGACTAACGACTGACCACTGACGACTTCGTGCTTGCCAGGAACCGAACTCGTGACAGTGTTTTACAATTGGAGGCTGATTGACAAAGACCCGGACGATAACAAGTTTGTGGATTGTGCCGTAGCCGCCAACACCGATTATTTGGTCACCAACGACCGTCATTACAATGTGCTGAAGAAGATTGACTTCCCAAAAGTCGCCACCATCAAACTGGACAAATTCATGGCTTTGCTAACCTAATGACTGCACCGCTGACCACTAAGGACTGACGACTCGCCACTGGCGACTCCTTGTGGGAAATCTGGCGGAGTTCCCTATTTTTGCGCGGAACGAGTCCGGCCAAATCCTCGGCTTGGCCGAAACACCCCCTTCTTTCATGAACAATCCCCTGCAACGCGTTCACTTCATTTCCATCGGCGGTGCCGTCATGCACAACTTGGCCATTGCCCTACATCAAAAGGGAATCCAAGTGACCGGCTCCGACGACGAAATCGTGGACCCTTCGCGAAGCCGCTTGGCGCGGCACGGCCTGCTGCCTGCCGCCGAAGGCTGGTTTCCAGAAAACATCCACGCCGGACTGGACGCCGTGATTCTGGGCATGCACGCCCGCGCCGACAATCCCGAACTGGCCGAGGCGCAGCGGCTCGGCATCCGGGTGTATTCGTACCCGGAGTTTGTCTATGAGCAGTCGGTGAACAAGCAGCGCATCGTGGTGGTGGGTAGCCACGGCAAAACCACCATCACCTCGTTGATTCTGCACGTTCTCAAACACTTGGGCCGCAAGTTCGACTATCTGGTGGGGGCGCAGTTGGAGGGTTTCGACAACATGGTGAAACTGACCGACGACGCGCCGGTGATTGTGGTCGAGGGCGACGAATACTTTGCCTCGCCCATCCATCGGCAGCCGAAGTTTCTGTACTACCAGCACCACATCGGGCTGATCAGCGGCATCGCTTGGGACCACATCAACGTCTATCCGGATTTTGACGAATACGTGCGGCAGTTCGAGCTTTTCGCCGAGGCCACGCCCAAGGCCGGCTCGCTGGTGTTCGACAAAAACGACGACTTGGTAACCGTGATTTGCCGCAAGGAACGCGAAGACGTGTCGCGCACTGAATACGACACGCACCCGCACGTTGTCCGCAACGGACGCACGTTTTTACTGCTGGCAGACGGCACGGAGATTCCCGTCCAGATTTTCGGCGACCACAACATGCGCAACCTGAGCGGTGCCAAGGCCGTGCTGGAACGCATCGGCGTGGACGATGCGGAATTCTACGCAGCAGTGCAGTCGTTCAAAGGTGCGGCGCGGCGGTTGGAGTTGGTGAAACAAGGCAACGCCACCGCATTTTTTCGCGACTTCGCCCACGCGCCGTCCAAGTTGGAAGCCAGCACGCACGCCGTCAAGGCGCAGTTTCCTGACCGCAAGTTGGTGGCCTGCATGGAACTGCACACGTTCAGCAGTCTGAACAAGAAGTTTTTGCAAGAATACAAAGACACCTTCAACGAACCCGACGTGGCGGTGGCGTACTTCAACCCGCACACGCTGGCCCACAAACGCCTCGACCCCATCAGCGAAGCCGACATCCGCGCCGCCTTCAACCGCCCCGACCTGCACGTGTTTACCGACAGCGCGGCCTTGTACGATTTTTTGGTCGCCCAAAACTGGCAGAACACCAACCTGCTCATGATGAGTTCGGGCAACTACAACGGGCTGGACATGAAGGCATTGGGGGCGAAAATTATTCGATAGATTTTCGATGCTTCGTTCTTCGATGCTTCGAGATTTCGTTTTCAGTTTGCCGTCCCGACCCGTCGGGATTGCTCAAAACGCTTGAAAAGAGTTTTACTTTTCCCTACCGGGTGTTTTGGGCAAAAATTACCCAAAACGGATTGCTTACCTTTTAACGAAGCATCGAAGCTCGAAGCATCGAAACCATGCACTCCCTGAAACTAAAGAAACCGCTGGCGTTTTTCGACATCGAAACCACCGGCACCAACGTGGCCAAAGACCGCATCGTGGAAATCAGCGTGCTGCGGGCGTTGGTGAACGGCGAAACGCAAACCAAGACGTGGCGCATCAACCCCGGCATGACCATTCCGCCCGAAAGCAGCGTGTTCCACGGCATCTACGACGACGATGTGAAGGACAAGCCCGTGTTCAAGGAGGTGGCCCACGACATTTACCGCTTCTTCGAAGGGGCAGACTTGGCGGGTTTCAACGTGCTGCGCCTCGACATTCCGGTGCTGACCGAAGAGTTCTTGCGCGTTGAGCTGGATTTCAGCCTCGACAGCCGCAAAATCATTGACGCTCAGAAGATTTTCCACTTGATGGAGCCGCGCAGCCTGCCCGCCGCCTACCGCTTCTACTGCCAGAAGGAACTCGAAAACGCCCACAGTGCCGAAGCCGACACCATTGCCACGTTTGAGGTGCTGTGCGCTCAGGTGGAGCGGTATGAAGGCGTGGCCATCAAAGACGAAAACGGCAAGGAGTACGTGCCCGTCCACAACGACATGCAAAAGCTGCACGAAATCACGGCGCACAAGATGGTGGAC
>JALOMD010000523.1 GCA_025455595.1 Cytophagales bacterium
TCGTTGTTCAGCCGGGCCAGTTCGCGTTGCAGGCTGTCTCGCCGGGCGTACGTTTGCTGCCGTGCGTCCTCGTTATTGCCGCGCCTACCCGATGCGTCGGGGCGGACATTGCTGCCGGGCGGACGGGCCGCAGACGTATCAACTTCGGCGGTTTTTCGGTTTTTTTTGCCGCCGAAATTCCGTTGCCACCAGCCTGCGACACGTTCCCGAAACGGCTGTCGCGTGTCGGAATCGAGTTGCCGCTGGTTGTCCAGGCTGTCCAGCCGTCGTTGCAAGGCTTCGCTGCGACGCGTGTTGGATACATAGACCGAATCTTCCTCCAGCCGCTTTGCCCGCCGGTTGCCCGCGTCGGGACGAGCCGAGTCTTGCTGGGCGGAGAGGCGTTTTTCCATTTCCGAAAGCCGGGCCTGCAAAGCGTCCAAATTTTGCCCCAAACGGATGTCTGTCGAGTCGGTTGCCATCGGTTGTCGGGCCGATGTGTCGGCTTCCGTATTTCCCCGAAGCGAGTCGCGGCGCGGGGCTTGCCTCGGTGCCGGTCGGGCGGGGCTGGGCTTTGCAACGGGACGCTTCGCTTTGGCCGGTGCCGTTCCCGCCGGTTGCGGGATTTGCGATTTAGGCGAAATTTTGCGAATTCCCGGTGCGGCTTCCGTCTGGGTTGCCGCGCTGTCTCTTTCGGCCAAATTCACTTCGTTCAGCGTATCCGGTTCATAAATTGGCGCGGAGATCGGACGAGGCAGCGGCACGGGTTTGCCCACATTCAGAGGCGGCTCTGCGGTTTCGTTGCGAATGATCACGTTGCCGTCGCGAATGCGCACTTCCTGCACTTGCCCGTTGCGTAGAATCACAATCGTGCTGTCGTTCTGGTCATTTTCGGCAAAAAATTGCCCAGATTGCAAATCCCGCGACTGGCGGGAACGGCTGGACGAACGACCAACGCTGTCAACAGTCGAGGCAGGCTTGGCCTTGCTTGGTGCATCGGCTTTATTGCCCGCAATGGCCGCCGAGTCCTTGGCTGGGCGTTGTTGTGCCACGGCCTGCCGCCGGATTGAGTCAGCGGCCGTACTGTCTTTGGCCGATGCCGTTTGGGGCGTTTTTTCGGAAAAACGCGTTACGTTAAACGCCGGGGCATTGTAGGCTCGTCGCTTGCGGAACAGGCCCGTCCGCTGGGCCGAGGCTGATTCAAGTCCGGCTGCGAACAGAATCAGAAGCAGGATGAAATTCCTCATAGTCCGTTACGGTTTCGGTTGCCCACGCCAATCCACACACTGAAGTCGGCACTCAGGCCTACGAACGGCCTCACGTTGACGCTGGCACTGCCCACGTTGACATTGCCGCCGCCAGTGGCACCATTTTGCTCAAACACCACGGCCCCGGCGTTGAGGCGCACGAAGTCGAAAAATTTGTAGCCCAAGCCAAGGTAAATGGGCTTTGAAATGTACGCGCCGGTGTACGTTCGGTCGTTTTGGTCTTTGACATCCGTGAGAAAAACCCCGGCAGACAACGCCAGTCGGTTCATGAACGGCGAGCGGCGGAAGTTGCCCAACGGAAACGAAACCCCGGCGTAGGGTGCGGTGCCGTACTGCTGGTTGTCCCATGTGCCGCCCAAAAACGCCGCCGCGTAGCCCACGTTCACGCCGATGACGTTCGGCAGCCGTTCGACGGGGTAGTGGCGGATTTCCCGGTCGTCGAGCAAGCGGTGCGTGTCTTCGCTGAGGAAGTAATTCAACTCGTTGCGAATCTGCGACTTAAGGCCTGCCAACTCGTCTTGCACCACCACGGCTTCGTCTTTTGTGGCGGTGTCTTTTTTCAGGTCAATCCGCGACAACCGCTTCACCTTGGTGTCGTCCAGTTGCTTGAGTTGGTCTTTGATCAAGTCCGAAAACCCCTCGAAGCGGCCCCGTGCGTTCTCGAAATACCGCAACCCGCCGTTGACAATCGTGTTCATGTCGTTGACCATGGTTTGCGGAGATTTGTCCAGCGCAACACGACGGCGTTGCACCCGCAGTTGCGCCTCCACGTAATCGTCCAACGCCTGATAGACAGTGCGTTGCAACTCGGCTTTCTCTTGGTCGTCAAGCTTGCGGAAACGCCGGATACGGAACGAATACTCGGCACCGGAACGCAGGTAATGGTAAACCGGCAGCGTGAAGGCGTTTTTTTCGTCGCCGTAAGGCCGTACCCACGTGGTGCGGTACTCAGGCTTGCCCACGGGTTCGTTCTTGAAAAGCTCCAGGGTGATTTTGGAAACGAAAGGCTCGGCAGTGCCTTGCAACTGGAAGTGCGTTTGGGCGGGCAGCGGCGTGTTGCCGCCAAAAGAACCCAGTCCGTTGTCTAAGGTGACGTTGCGGATTTGGGCCGCCGCCGGGTCGTGGCTCGCGAGCCACGCCAACAGCAGCGTGCAGGAAAGAAAATGTTTTTTCATGGCTGGTTGTGGATTTGGATTGTATTCCGCCGAGGAAAGTAAAAACGGCGTGCCTTGTCCGAGGCCGAAGTTTGGAAAGCAGCGGTCAGAAGCGTTTTGGGCAAAATTTGACTAAAACGCAAAGTCCCGACTGGCTTTCAAACCCGTCGGGACTGTACACATACCGCTACAATTGCTCAGAGAAACGTACTCTTCATTTTCCTGCAAGGTCGTAGGTCAGGCCGAAGTTGCCGCTGGCCGTGAGACTGCTGTTGCGGCTGATGTTTCGGCCAAAAGTTCCATCCAGCGAAAGTCCCAGGCGGCGGTAAACCCGCACTTGCAGGCCCAGCCCTACATAAGCCCCGAACGTAGCCAAGAAGCCCTTCCGCTCAGTTTCCGAACTGTAGGTGACAATCCTCCGAAAGTCGGGTTGTCCGGGCAGCGGCTCCATACGGGCGGGGTCGTACAGGGAGCGGATTTCGTACACGCGGCTGATTTGCGTGTTGATGCCGAGCAGGAAATAGGGCTGGATGCGGCGGTGGCTGCCGAACGGCGTGAGGCGAATTTCGAGCGGCAGGTAGAAAGGGCGGTTTCCGGTGCTGCCTCGCCTGCTGGCCCAAGTGGTGTCGTTGAGTTGGACTGGCTTGCTGTTGAAAAACGAGTATCGGTCAGAGTGAAAAAACAGACCCGCCCGCACGTCAATATGGCGTGTAAGGCGGTGACCAGCCCAAACGTTGAAACCGCCACCGCCCAAACTGCTGGGTATTGGCTCCACTGGGATAGAATTCAACTCCGGGATGTGATAAGAAAACCAATATACGGACATATGCACGCCCGTGTACCACTTGCCGGGATTGTAAGGCAATTTGTCAGGCTGGGCCGGGACATCGGTTTCTTGGGCGAAGGTTGCCAAAGGCAACATCAAGACAAATACAAGGGCAAGGTTTCTCATGGGTGATTTAATGTTTGTTGAAGAAAGGTCAAAAAATGGCTTTCGTGGAAAAGCTCGTTCAAGGAAACTGTTAGACAGGAATTTTCGAGAAAAGTTACACACAAATTGCAAATTCGCATCTACCTACCTCGTGAACTGTCAACTTGTGTTTATGTTTTTAACCCAAGCGTTTTGAGCAAAATTTGCCCAAAACGCCAAACGTCAGAAAC
>JALOMD010000524.1 GCA_025455595.1 Cytophagales bacterium
AAGTCAGCATCCGCCCTTGCATCATCACTCACTCCAATCCGTTCCATTCATGAAGAAAATTGTACGAAACCGCTGCTTTTTGCTGGCGTTTTTGGCGGGCATCGCCTATTCCGCCCACGCCCAAAACGACCCCGTCAAGTTTGGCAAAGTCGAGATGGCCGACTTGCAAATGAAAACCTACGACAAGGACACCAGTGCCGCCGCCGTGGTGCTCTGCGATTATGGAAAGGCCGACTTCCAGTACAATTCAGAGCGAGGCTTCCAAATCCGTTTCGAGCGGTTGGTGCGCATCAAAATCCTCAAAAAATCAGGCTATGAGTGGGCCACCGGCGAAATCAGTCTGTACCGTTCCGGCCCGCAAAACGAAGAGAAAGTTTCTGAATTGAAAGGCTATACGTACAATTTGGCCAATGGGCAGATTGCAAAGGAAAAGCTTGAAAAAGAAGCCGTTTTCACAGAAAAGAAGTCCGAAAGCTGGTCGGTTCAGAAATTCACACTGCCCAATGTGCGCGAAGGTTCGGTGGTGGAATATACCTACACCACCGTCTCGGATTTTCTGTATCCGTTCCAAGAATGGGACTTCCAGAACAGCATCCCCGTGCTTTGGAGCGAGTATCGGGCCTTGATCCCGGAATATTTCAATTACCGGATGCAGTCGAACGGCTACGAACCGTTTCACATCAACACCAACGAGCAAACCGCTACGTCATTCACCATCAAAAACGAAGGCGGATTCGTGTCCGGGGTTAGTCCGTGGTCGGGGCAGTCGGGACGACAAGCCGCCTCATACGACCGGGTAGAAGCACAGGCCACCAAGTACCGCTGGGTAATGAAAGACGTGCCCGCCATACGGCCGGAGGCGTACACCACCACGCCGCAAGATTACATGAGCCGCATCGAATTTGAGCTTGCCAGCACCAATTTTCCGGGGCAAGGTTTCAAGCCGTACTCAAGCAGTTGGCCGTCGGTGGCCGATTTGCTGCTGAAGTCGGAAGATTTCGGGACGCAACTGAACCGGGCGGGTTTTCTGAAAGAATCGGTTGCCAAAATAAAGGCCGGTTTCAAAGAACCCGCGCAACAGGCGATGGCCGCTTACGAATTGTTGCGCCAGTACATGACTTGGAACGGTGAAAAACGGATGTTCAGCAAAGACGGCACCAAGAAGGCGTTCGAGACCCGGACGGGAAATTCGGCGGACATCAACCTGATGCTGGTGGCCATGCTGCGTGAGTTAGGGCTGGAATCCCAGCCGGTGTTGCTCAGTACCCGCGACCACGGACGGGTGCTTCCGTACTACTCGATGCTGAACAAATTCAACTACGTGGTCGCCTCGGTTGTCATCGGTGACCAACGTATGCTGCTTGATGCCACCGACTCGCACATCGCCCCCGGCCTGCTGCCTACGCGCTGCCTCAACGGCATCGGCCGTGTCATAGACGCTAACGGCGGCGACTGGATAAATCTGGAAACCAAGGAGAAAGCCGTGGAAATGTTCAGTGCGCAACTGGCCCTGAACGAAGACGGCGAACTGACCGGACAAGTGGAGATCGCGGGCCGGATACGGCGCATGGACGCACCGCAAGAAAATCCTTTCGGACGGAAAGGAAAAACACGCCGAGACGCTGAAAAAAGAATATCCGACATGGGAAATCCAAAAGGTGGAACTGCTAAATTTGGAGAAACCGACCGAAGTGTTGAGTGAGAAGTTCACCGTCAGCACCAGCGAAGGCGGCCAAAAAGCGGGCAACGTGATTTACCTGAAACCCATGCTCGGCGAAGCCGTGAAAGAAAACCCGTTCAAACTGACCGAACGGAAATACCCGGTTGACTTCGCCACGCCGGTGGAAGACACTTACGTGTGCAGTTTCACGATTCCGGCGGGTTACAAGGTCGAGGAGTCGCCGAAAAACGTGCTGTTGAGCCTGCCCGAAAACGCCGGCCGCTTCATGTTCACGGTGGCCGTCAATGGCAATACCCTACAGGTGGTGAGCAAGGTCATCATCCGCAAGCCGGTGTTCTATGCCGAGGAATACGCCGCCCTGCGTGAGTTTTTCAACCAAATCGTCAGCAAGCACGCCGAACAGATTGTATTGAAGAAAGGGTGAGTCGAGGTCAGAGGTCAGAAGTCAGAGGTCAGAAAGGCGTTTTGGGCAATTTTTGCCCAAAACGCTTTGTCTATTGTTCTTCAGACAAGATTGTAAGATTTACAGGATTTTCACAATCCTGCCAATCACAAAAGTCATTTCTAAGTCACAGTTCTGACAAATGGCGTTTTAGCCAATTTTAGCCCAAATTGTCCGCCTGCCGGACGGGCAGGGAAATCCCGCAATAGGTGGGAACGCCCAAGCAATTTTCATTCAAGCCAGTAGCCAAAAGCTAACCGCTGTTTATCCATGAAAAAATACGTTACTTCCATCCTTTTCTTGTTCCTATTGGCAGCGGGTCAGTTGCGGGCCGACAACTTTTATCCGGCCTTCACCATCCCCGAAGCGTTGAAAACCAACGCCTACGCCGTGATGCGCCTGCACGAAACCACCTTCACCGTCAAGTCGCCCGGCGAGGCGGTGGAACGGGTGCATTTTGTGATGACGGTGCTGAACGAGAAAGGCGACGACCAAGCCCGGTTGATAGTGGACTATGACAAGTTGAGTAAAGTCAACGAAATAGAAGGTGCCTTGTACGATGCTTTTGGAAAGCAGGTGAAGCGCATGAAAAAAGCCGATATACAAGACGTAAGTGCCGTCAGCGACGGCCAACTTTTCATGGACAACCGGCTCAAGGTCGCCAAATTCACCTACGCCCAGTATCCGTACACAGTTGAATTCACTTATGAGAAAACCAGCCTGAACCTGCTGTTCTATCCCGTTTGGACTCCGCAGGACGACAATGAGGTTTCCGTTGAAAAAGCCACGTTCACGGTGAACCTGCCTGCTGGCATGGAGTTGCGGTACCGTGAAGAGCATCTGCCCAAAGGCGTGGCCGTGTCAAATACCCCTACGGGCAAGCAGTACGTTTGGCAGCTTTCCAGCCTGCCGACGTTCGAGTGGGAGGGCTACCAAACACCCACGGTTTACACCACCGCCTCTGACTTTGAAGTGGAAGGCCACAAAGGCAGCCTGCGCACTTGGACTGACATTGGAAAGTTTTTCTACGATTTGAACGAAGGCCGCGACGAACTGCCTGAAACCGTTAAGCAAAAGGTGTTGCAATTGGTTGCCAACGAAAAAACACCCGCCGCCAAGGTGAAGAAACTGTATGAATACATGCAAGCTAACACCCGATACGTGGGCGTGCAACTGGGCATTGGCGGCTGGCAGACTATTCCGGCGGCAACCGTGGCCGAGGTGGGCTACGGCGACTGCAAGGCCCTGTCCAACTACATGAAAGCCATGCTGAAAGCGGCGGGTATTCCGTCGTATGTGGCGGCTATCAAAGCCGGGCCGACTGCCAGGGAAGTGATGGCCGATTTTCCGAGTCCCTACTTCAACCACGTCATCCTGTGTGTGCCGATGGCCAAGGACACCGTTTGGCTCGAATGTACCAGCCAAACCGAGGCGTTTGGTTATCAGGGCAGCTTTACAGGTAACCGCTACGCCCTGCTCCAGACACCCGAAGGCGGCAAGCTTGTGCGCACCACCCAGTACGCTTCCAAAGACAACCTCCAAATCCGCAAAGCCGTGGTGACGCTGGCCGAAACCGGCGATGCCACCGCCGCCGTAACCACCCGCTACACCGGCGAGCAACAGGACGAGGTGAGTGCCATTGCCACGCAACTCGGAGCCGAAGACCAAAAGAAACAGCTTTACAAACGCATTGACATCCCGAGCTTTGAAATCAACCGCTTCGCGTTCAGCGAGCAGAAAACCCGCGTTCCGGCCCTGACCGAAACCCTGTCGCTGACGGTGCGCAAATGCGGCTCCAAGAGTGGCACGCGGATGTTCGTAAACCCCAACCTGATGAACGTGAGCCATCCGGTGCCGCCGCCCGCCGCACCGCGCAAGACCGAGTTCGTCAACCGCATGGCCTACCAAGACGTGGACACGGTGGTGTACCAGTTGCCCAAAGGCTACGGCGTAGAATTCCTGCCCGATCCGGTGAAAATCGAGTCGAAATTCGGGTTGTACCAAGCGGGTGTGCAGGCCAAGGAAGGCGAAATCACCTACGTGCGCAGCATCACCGTGAACCGTGGCAAATACCCGGCCGAGGCATACAACGAGTGGATTGAGTTCCGCAAGAAAATCGCCAAAGCCGACAAGGCGCAAATGGTGCTGGTGAACAAAGGACTGTAGGAAGTACGATTTACGAGGTACGAAGTACGAATTCAATTCAGAATGCGTTTTAGGCAAAATTTGCCTAAAACGCGCAGCGTTTGTCATGGCATGTCTTGGAACCATGCCATGCTTATCTTTCCTAACACGCCTAACACGACTATCCGTTCATACAAGCCGTTTTGGACAAAAAACACTCAAAACGGAAAAGCCCCGTAGGGGCGGCCTGTCTGTAGAAATACAGAGAAAACACAGAAAAAAGCTCCGTAGGAGCGACCCGATTGACACTACAACATCAGGGCCGCTCTTACGGAGCTTTGTCTATCGAAAGGGCTTGGTTTTCTACAAACAGGTCATCCCTACGGGACTTTTATCAAAGCCGTTTTGGGCAAAATTTGCCCAAAACGCCCGCCAAAACAAAAGCCCCTGCACAAAGAGTACAGCGGCTTTCGCATGGCATTGAACAATATGGAAAATTATTTACTCAAGACCCAAGACCCACGACTCAAGACTCAAGACTTGCCACCACTTCGGTTTCGTGTTCCACTTTGAAGCTTTTCAGTATCCAGCCGCCGCCGATTACATCGTTGCCTTCATAAAACACGGCCGCTTGGCCCGGCGCAATGGCACTCACCGGTGCGTGGAAAAGCACCCGCATCTTGCCATCGGCATCCTGCTCAATCGTGGCGGGCGTGCCGTTGTCTTTGTAGCGGACTTTGGTGACCGTCTCGGTCGGT
>JALOMD010000525.1 GCA_025455595.1 Cytophagales bacterium
GTAATCAGTTCGATGCCACCAATTCAAAAGACAAACTGCATGTTTTTGAACGCGGGACTTTGCTCCGTAGCGGCGGGTTTTATACCCGCCGCTACGGAGCCGTTTTGGGCAAAAAACGGCTAAAACGGCAGTTCGTTGTTTACCGCGAAGCCTGTCCCGACGTGTCGGAGGGTATCAAACCCGTCGCTACGGATAAAAATACGCGGTTTGTCTTTTGAATTGGTAGCAATCATTTGAAAATCAGCAGATTTTGTATTCCGACTTCCAAATTCCAAATTGGTATAGCCTGTACACAACCTTGAACTTTTCAACTTTGAACCTTTCAACCTTGAAAAAGACCATTGTTTTCCTGCTTCTTGCCGCTGTCGGTTTGGCATTTGTGGCACCGCGTGACGAAATCCTGTCACGTTTGCTCGAACGCCTCGCCGATTATCAAGAAACCTACGCACCGGAGAAAGTCTATCTCCATTTGTCCAAGACACATTTCTTCGCGGGCGACGACCTGTGGTTCAAAGCCTACGTGGTGGAAGCGGCCACGCACCGCCCCGACTCGGGCAGTGGCGTGCTGTACGTGGAACTGCTTGATGCCAAAGGCATGGCGGTGGTGTCGGAGAAAATACGGCTCGCTGGCGGCACCGGGAGCGGAACCTTGCCGCTGCCCGAAGACCTGCCCACGGCCCGTTACCGGCTGCGTGCTTACACCCGTTGGATGCAAAACGAAGGAGCCGAGCGGTTTTTCACGCAAGAAATCACGGTGGCGAATGTCGCCGAAACGGCGGTTGCAGCAACCGGGACGGAGGAAACTGCCAAAGTGCAATTCTTCCCGGAAGGTGGCGAGTGGGTGGCTGGCTTGCCCAGCCGGGTAGGTTTCAAGGCGACTGACCGAAACGGACTGGGCGTGGATGCACAACTCACGGTTGTCAGCAACGCGGGCGACACGGTGGGTACGTTTGCCAGCTTGCACCGGGGCATGGGGACGTTTGTCCTGACACCGGAAACGGGCAAAACCTACCGCGCCTCGGTGCGAACGGCATCGGGCAGAACAGCAACCTTCGACTTGCCTGCCGCCAAAACCCAAGGCTGGGCAATGGCCGTGGAAAACACCCCGACGGCGGTGCAAGTGACCGTCCGCTCCAACGGAAATGCCCGCGAGAAAATCCATTTGGTTGCCCAAACGCGCGGAAAAGCCGTTTTCCAACAAGCAGGTGAGATCACGGAAAATAGTTTCACGACTTCGATTCCGACGGAGCAAGTGCCCACGGGTGTGGCGCAAATCACCGTTTTCGATGGCAACGGCACGCCCCGCTGCGAGCGGCTCGTGTTCGTGAATCGCAACGACCAGATTCGCCTACAAATCACGCCCGACAAAGCCGCTTACCAGCCGCGCGAGAAGGTGACCTTGAACGTGACGGCCCGCGATGCCAACGGAAGTCCCGTGGCGGGCGATTTTTCGCTGGCCGTGTCGGATGCCGCCTTGTACGAATCGCCGACGCAGACCATACTGACAAACCTGCTGCTCACCTCTGACCTGCGCGGCACGGTGGAAGATCCGGCTTACTATTTTCGCGAAAAAACGCCCCAAACGGCCGCCGCCCTTGACGCACTGCTGCTCACGCAGGGTTGGCGGCGTTTCGTATGGCGCGAGGCTCCGCCAGCCGAACCGACGTTTGACCGCGAAAAAGACATTTCGCTGACCGTACGGTTGCTCGACAAGGCATCGGGGCAGCCATTGCCTGCCAAAATCCTGTTGATTTCGGCACCCGGCACGCAGTCGGTGTTCCGGTACGGCTACACCGACCAAAAGGGCTACATCACCTTGGGCGGTTTGGATTTCAACGATTACCGCAACGTGTTCGTGGGCATCCATGACATTGAGTTGACCAACACGGCCCGCGTGGTGGCCGATACGGTGCCCCGGCCGCCAGCCGCTGCGCAACCGATGCAACCGGCGGTGAGAAACTTGGTTCCAAGCATGGAAAAACGCAAGGCATGGGCCGTGGTGCGGAGCCGGTTTGCCGCTGCCGAGGGGCCGGTTGCGGTGGTGTCGGTGGCCGACTCGGTGCGGCCGGTCAGCCCGATTTACAAGAAGGCCGACGACGTGATCAAACTTGACGACTACCTATTGTTCCCCACGATGGAAGAGGTGATTCGCGACATTGTGCCTTGGGGTTTGCTCACGCACCGCAAGGACAAGACGGGATTCCGCGTCCTGAATTTCGAGACGAAAATGTATTTCAAGCGCAGTCCGCTCTTCTTGATTGACAACGCACCCGTGCGCAGCATTGACCCCGTGCTGACGCTTGACCCGGCGGCGGTACACACGATTGAATGCGTGCGCAGTTCGGTAGGGCGCGGGCAGTTCGGCGAAATCGGCTTCAACGGCATTTTCTCGGTGTTCACCAAGGCGGGCGACTACTACCCGTCCAACGAGCCGGGACTTTTCGTGTTTCCGGTGCGCGGCTACCAAGCCGTGCGTGAATTCTACATGCCCGACCACACCAACCCGGCCCGTAACCGCCGCCAACCCGACTTCCGCGATTTGCTGTACTGGAACCCCTCGGTGCGCACCGATGCCAACGGCCAAGCCACTGTCACCTTCCACGCCTCCGACGACCTGACCACTTGGCAGATTGTGGCCGAAGGGATTTCGGAAACCGGCAAAGTCGGCGTTTCGGAAGCCAAGTTTACTGTCGCAATGCCGCCGGTGCGTTGAAGGGTCGTTTGAAAATTTGTCGAAAATTGCTCAAAACGCTCCTGTCAGAATCAAGATTTACAGAATTGACAGAAAAAATAGAATTCGCGGGGAGTGAACCTGTCGGTGGGGACACGTTGGGATAAGGTTGCGAGGATGTCCTGGCATACGAGAGAAGCGTTTTGAGCAAATTTTTCAAAAAATGCTCAAAACGTTCGTGCTTACAAAAATCAAACGCGTCTGTTCGGAAGAACAGACGCGTTTGATTTTTACAGAAAGACTAAGAGGCTGTTTGAGTTAATTTTTCGGAAGCGAAAAGGATGGATTTTTGCGCGAGCCGAGTCCATTTTGAGGGGCGTAGCCGAAGGCTACGGGCCGAGAAAACGGCGAAAGCTTGTCCCGACTTGTCGGGGGCGCAGCCGAAAATCCGCCTTTGCAGCCCGAAAAATTAACTCAAACAGTCTCTAAAAACTTACCGGCACCGAGACACTGGTTTGATCCCATTCCATTTTCAGTTCCTTGTCCGTGGGCGTGATGGTGAATTTCTCCACCACCGAGGCGGTTTTCTTGACCGGGGCTTTCACTTCCAGCACATTTTTACCCTTGTGCTTGTCATACTCAAACGCACCGAACTGGCCCAACTGGCTGTTCAGGATTACCGTCCACTCTTTTTCGTCCGGAATGGTGAACAGCGTGTACGTACCCGCTTTCACAGGCTTGCCGCCGAACGTGCCGTCTTTGGCAAAAGTGATCTCGGTGGCTTGGTTTGCCCCGGTGCGCCACACCTTACCGTACGGTTCCAAGCCGCCCGGCCCAAAAATGACCCGCTCCCGTTTGGACGGCTGGCCGTAAGCCACTTTGATGTT
>JALOMD010000526.1 GCA_025455595.1 Cytophagales bacterium
AATGCCTTCGACAACCTTGCAAACGTACCCGCGCTGATTATGTGCCGTAATCATTTCCACCGCCAGGCCGCTGTCAACCAAGGCCTTGGCCAAGTAGTATGACCGCGACGAGCCGCCGTCTGCAAGGGTTCGGAAGTACTGGTGGATATACAGGATTCTCACTGTGGAACTGGTCGGGAAAAAAATGAAACAGAGCGGGGCACGGCACAAGTGTTCGAAGGGCAATTTTACGATTTTTTTCCCGAAGATGCTGGATGCTGGGCACCGGCGTTTTGGGCAATTTTTGCCTAAAACGAAAAAACCACCCTTACGTTTCCATCCAAGCCGCCAGCACGGCCAATGCCCAAATCTCATTGGTGTGGTCGGCGATGCCGCTTCGGTGGGTTTTTAGCCAATCCTGCACTGCCGCATAGTCAACCGACTCGAAGACAGGCGAACGGTGGTTTTCCAAGAACCGCGTCACGGCACCGCCGTGCGACCCGCGCAACCAGCGGCCCAGTGGCATTCCGAAACCTTCCTTGCGGCGGCGTGCGTGCGGTTGGCCGCCTCGTTGCAAGAGCAGTTCTTTCAACAGCCACTTTTGGCCGTGCTTGAGTAGCGTACCGGCAGAAAATGCGTACGAGAAATCAACCACCTCATGGCTCAGATAAGGCAGACGCGCCTCCACGCCGTGGCACATGGTCATGCGGTCGGTTACGGCCAGCACGTCGGCGGGCAGGTAGTTCGTCTGGTCGAAGCGCAGGGCGGCTGACAGGTGGCGTTCCACAAAGCCGGATTCGTCAGGAACGTCAAGGTTTGGCAACGCATCAATCGGATAGTCGGTGGCTGCCGTAAAACGCACGAATGTCTCCGCAGCCGACGGCCGCAGTCGCGACAACCCCGCACGCCAATGCCGCCCCAAACCGCCCGAAACCGTCGCCAGCAACGGAGCCGCCCGGCGCAGCAGCCGATGATATTTTAGATATTGGTAAAACGCCCAGTGCCGGTTGTAGCCCGCAAACAGTTCGTCGGCCCCGGCACCAGAGAGCAACACGGTGGCGTAGGGCTTGGCTTCGGCGGCCAGCAGCGACGTGAGCCATGCCGCGCCGTCGGCCACGGGTTGGTCAAGGGTGCGTACCCAATCGGGAAACGTTTCGAGCAATTTTTCCGAAATCGTCACCTCGTGCGCCTCGGCTCCGTAAAGACGGGCGGCCTGCCGGGCAAAGCGGTGGTCTTGCGTGGCATACGCTTCGTCAAGACCGGCGTAAGCGATGGTGAACGCAGGCAACGCCCGAACACCCGCCTCGTGCGCCAAGGCCAGCAGCAGCGTGGAGTCAACGCCGCCGCTGAGCAGCAGCCCGACCGGAACATCGGCTTGGCAGTGACGGCGCACCGTTTTGAGCAAAATTTGCCCAAAACGGCCTACGGCCTCACTTCTGTCAAAAGCCGCGTTTTTCAAGATGCGTTTTGGCAAAAAAAGCCGGGATTCCTTGCGCAACCGTTGCTGCGGCGCGCTGGCTGCCACAACTCCCGGTTCCAGTTCGGCAATGTCCCGCAGAAAAGTAGCGGGCCGCTTAACATACCGGAAGGCCAGGTAATGAGCCACTTGCGTCTCGTCGAAGCGTTTCTCCACCAATCCTGAAGCCAGCACGCCGCCGATTTCGGACGACACAACCAGAAAAGACTCGTTTTCAAACCAATGCAGCGGCTTTATGCCCCACCGGTCACGGGCCAGCAGCACAGAGCCGGTATTTGTGTCGCAAAAGGCCAAGGCAAACATGCCATCCAGCCAGTCCAAGGCGGCCGGGCCGTGGCGGGCCAGCAAGTGCAGTATGGTTTCGGTGTCGGAAGCGGTGGCGAACGGCACTTGCGGCAATCGGCGGCGCAACTCCCCGTGGTTATAAACGGCCCCGTTGAAAGTTAATACAAACCGACCGTCGGGGGTTTGCATCGGCTGGTTGGCAGCGTCTCGCAGGTCGGTTATCTTGAGTCGGTTGGCACCCAGCCAAACGGTTCGCCCCGCCGCTTGCCGCATCGCCCACGCGGATGCGTCCGGCCCCCGGTGCCGCCCAGCCGCCAGCATCCGCTCCACGGCCGTTTCGTCGAGGCGGTTGTGCTTGTCAACAATCAGGTGGATGCCGCACATTTGAGTCGTTAGTGGTCAGTGGTCAGTCATCAGTGGGCGTTTTGGGCAAAATTTGCCCAAAACGCCCGTGAACCCTCACCCCCGGCCCCTCTCCCGTTAGGAGAGGGGTGTGCCTTGCGATTAGCCAAGCCTCTCGTCTGAACGTGTTCGGGACAAGAGGCTCGCATGGTTGAAAAGTCACCCCTCTCAGCAGGAGAGGGGACGGGGGTGAGGGTTCACAGGGCGTTGCAGAACAAGTACAACCCTGTTTTGGCCAGGCAAACTGCCGCAAGGCGAAGTGCCGTTCGTATCGAAAAAACCGAATTTATTACGCATTTGATACAATCGGCGAAAGCGTGCCTGCGGCAAGCAACCTCCGAGGTGATTTTTTGCCGATTGTCTGCGTTTATAAGGGTTTTTGACGCTCAAAAGCGGCAAAAACCGCGTTTAGAAGCCCCTAAAACGGCTGTTTGCACTATATGGGTTACGGCTGAAAAAGGTAGTCAGGTTTTGGCCGGAAAAATGCGTTTTCAGAAGCCCGTTCGCGTGGAATCAACCCCAAAACTGTGCCTTTGGCCGAACGTTTCGTCAAAACCCCGCCCGAAAGTTACGCCCTTTCCCAGTGCTTGCGCAACCCTCCGCAATCGGGGCGGGAGGTTTTCCGCTAAATTCGCAATAGCCAAAAAGAAAACCTGTGCCCGAACATCCCAAATCCAAAGTCCTGTGTTACAATACCCGACCATAGTAGCCACGCCTGATATTGAGATTACGGAACTTCGTAGGCTGACGGAAATACTCCGCCAAAAATACAACTACGACTTTTCGAACTATGCCATGTCGTCTTTCAAGCGGCGTATCCAACGGGTGCTGGAATTATACCGGATTCCGAACATTGACAGCCTGATCCGGCGCGTCAACGACGAGCCGGTGTTTGTCAAAGAGTTTATCTCCGAGATTACAGTGAACGTGACGGAAATGTTCCGCGATCCTTCTTTTTGGCGTGAGGTGCGTGACAAGGTGATTCCGAATATCCTGCTGAACAACAGCCAGGTAAGCATCTGGCACGCAGGCTGTTCGTCGGGCGAGGAGGTGTTTTCGATGGCTATTCTGCTGCGCGAAATGGGCATTCTGGAAAAGACGAAAATAGTGGCCACCGACATTGACGCTGAGGTGCTGGCAAAAGCCAAGGCGGGCATTGTGCCGCTGAAAAACATGGAGCTGAACCAGAAAAACTATATACGCTTCCAAGGTACGCACAGCCTTGAAAAATACTATAAAGAAGACGGCAACCGGGCCATCATGGATCGGACGCTGGTGGAGAGCGTGTCGTGGCGCGAACACAACTTGGTGGACTGTACGGCTTTCTCGAAATTCGACATCATCCTGTGCCGCAACGTGATGATTTATTTCAACCAGCAGCTACAGAACCAAGTGCTGAAGATGTT
>JALOMD010000527.1 GCA_025455595.1 Cytophagales bacterium
CCGCGACTACATGGAAGGGCTGATGCTGCTGGCCACCATGCGCGTGTGCAGCAGCGTACCGGCGCAATACTGCATCAAGCCTGCACTGGAAGGCTACCAGCACATTGACGACTTGGTGAAGCCGGGCGGCCGCCTGTACGAGCAGCGCAATGCCGCCGTGCGGGCCATCAACGCCATTCCGGGGCTGAGTTGCGTTGCGCCGAAAGGGGCGTTTTACTTGTTTGCCAAGATTGACCCGCAGGTTTGCCCGGTCGAGAGCGACAAGGCGTTTGTGATGCAGGTGCTGCGCGACGAAAAGGTGCTGCTGGTGCAAGGCACGGGCTTCAACCACACCACCTCCGACCATTTCCGGGTGGTGTTCCTGCCCTCCGTCGAGCAGTTGACCGAAGGCATCGGACGCATTGGCCGCGTGGTGAACCACATCTCGGAAGGCGTACTGGCGAAACCTTTATAGGGTTCCGAACCCTATAAAGGTTTTGGAGGCGTTTTGGCCGATTTTTGCCCAAAACGCCGCTGACCTCTGACTTCTTACCTCTGACCTGATTTTCACTTCCTCTTCGAGCTTCCGAAAATAGAGAACAGCCCGCCGCCGCCTATGAGGTTGGGCACGTAGTCGCTGATTTGGCTGGCGTAACGGACGCTTTCGACCGTATAGAACGCATTCGGGTTGTAGCTGCAAATGATGTCGAGCAGTTCGGGCAAGTCGGCGCGGTTGACGACCGAGAAAATAAGCTTTACGTTCTCGCGTTTGCCCTCGCCCTCCACAAACGTAAACCCGAACTTCGATTCGCGCAGCCGCTCGATGAGTTCGGGCACCTCGCGGCGCGTGATTACCCGCACCATCACCTTGCCAAGGGCGAGTTTTTCTTCAATGGTCATGCCCACGAAAATGCCCGTCGCAAAACCGGACGCGTAGCCCACGTAGCAGGCAAAATTGTCGAGGTTTTTCATGATGGTGCTGATGGCCAGCAGCCACAAAAGCGACTCGAACACACCCAGCACCGGAGCCAGCCGCCGCTTGCCGCTCACTACGAAAATCTGCCGCATGGTGGACAACGACACGTCGCACACCCGCGATGTGAAAATGAGCATCGGCAACACCACCCACCGGAAAGTGTCGGGCGAGATGCCAAAATGTTGCGTGAAAAACTCTTCCATAGAGGTCGTAAGTCGTGAGTGGTAAGTCGTAAGTTAGTTGCATCTGCCGACTTTGCGTTCTTTGCGAAAACCTTCGCGCCTTTCCATAGAGGTCGTAAGTCGTGAGTGGTAAGTCGTAAGTTAGTTGCATCTGCCGACTTTGCGTTCTTTGCGAAAACCTTCGCGCCTCTGCGTGAAAAATATTGGTGTCACGCAAAGGCGCAAAGAAATAGCGCGAAGGGCATAAAGATGCCGCTTGCAGGCGACAAGCAGAAATCAGGCTCAAAAAACAAGCCCACAGTTTCCCGTCCATTGGCAGTGAATGGCACAAAGTAGCACCTTTCGGAACAATGCTGCTGCGCGTGTTGGAACAAATTTTTTTCAGTCGCGATTTGCCGGATTTGATTTTTTGCTATTTTTGCATTCCCATTACGGCATTGACCCATGGTGTAACGGTAACACAGCAGATTTTGGTTCTGCTTTTCTAGGTTCGAATCCTAGTGGGTCAACAAAAAAACGCCTCGCAATTGATTTTGCGGGGCGTTTTTGCTTTGTCCAATCGAAAACCTTTGGCAAAGGTTGGAACTTTGCCAAAGGTGTCAGGACAAGGCGTTTTAGGCAATTTTTGCCTAAAACGCCACTGACCACTGACGACTAACCACTGACCACTCTACTTCCGCAAACTGTCCACTTCGCGCTGCAATTCGCCGACCAATGTAGCCAGCCGTTCGAGCGGCAAGGCGGCTGGCGGTTCGGGCACGCCGAGGGCCAAGTAAAGCCGTACTTCCCACAATTCCAGCACGTCTTTCACCGGCACTTCGGCCACCGGAACCGTGGGCAAATCGGACAGCAGCAGCAGCGTGCCTTTCACTTTGACGTGGTTATAGACCCGGCGATAAACCACGCCTTGCTTGTGCAGCACCAGCAGGTAATGCGCCCCGTCGCGGATGTCGAACCAGTTGGGCGTGTGTTCGCCCACCACCGTGGCCCCGCTCACCGGAAAGTCGGCCCCGGCCTCGAAGGCCCGGTACTTGCCGGGCGGCAGCATGGGCAGCGACACGCCGGGCAGTTTTTCCAGAAAGTCCTTGTACGCGTAGCCCGTCAGGTATTCGGGCATTATCTGCTGCGACACCCAAACGGGGGTTTCCGGAGCGTTCCGGGCGGCTTGCGACGGAGTTGCTTTCGGAAACAACTCCACCGACGGCGGCATTACCGACGGCGGCTCCGGTTTGGCGACCGGCGGCTGCGGCGTGGGTTGGGCGACGGGCGGAAGCGGCGTAACCACCTCCGGCTGTTGGTAGTAGCGGTCAATCAGCGAGCCGATGGGTTTGGGTGGCGTGGGGTCGTTCGGCTCGAGGAGGTTCGGGGCAGGCTGGGGCAGCGGCACGCCCTGCTTCTCGCGCAGGTTGCGGATGTCGTTTTTAATCAGGTTATCGACCGTCGTACCAAAAATCTTGGCAATGTTGGTCAGGTTGTCGAGGTTCGGGTTGGCCCGGCCCTCTTCATACGCCCCCAGCAACGACCGTTTGATGCCGATTTTGCGGGAAAACTGCTCTTGCGTCAGGCCGTTCATCCGGCGCAAGTATTTGATGTTGTTGGCAATAATGGTGGACATAACCGGGTTGTAAGTTGTTAGTGGTCAGTCGTCGGTGGTCAGTGAAATCGGGTTGGCGGCTGCGATGCAAGGATTCGCCAAAAGTTGCTTGAAACGCGTTTTGGGCAACTTTTGGCGAATTGTGCGAGGTACCGGCAGCCAGACGGAAACGGTTTGTCAAAATTTTTAGCCAAGATAGCAAAAAAACAACCGCTGTCGGTTTTCCGATTATGACCGAAGGCCCGTCCGGCCTTCCCGAAGCAAAAGACGGGCTTGAAGTATCCATTGTGGAAGTGAAAGCAAAAGGCGTCCCGACAAGTCGGGACGCCTTTTGCTTCTTCTCCGCATTCGGCACTCCCCGTTCCGTGTTTCTTCTACGCTTTCCTACCCACCTCCGCATTGCCTTGTCCCACCGGCACCTCCGTTCCGTTGATCTTCACGCCCTCTTTCTGGGCAGATTGCGGTGCCGTTTCTTCGGTCGGTTGCAGCAGCAAGGCGTTCAGTTGGGTGCGTAGTTCTTGCAGCGAGAGGTTATGCTGAATGTTGCCGCCTTTTGCCAGCGAAATTTGCCCGGTCTCTTCCGAAATCACTACCACAATGGCATCGGTGGTTTCGGTGAGGCCAATGGCCGCCCGGTGGCGCAACCCGAACCGGGCGGGGATGTCTTGCCGCTCAGACACGGGCAGGATGCAGCGGGCGGCACACAGGCGGTTGCCGACGATAATCACCGCGCCGTCGTGCAGGGGGCTGGCCTTGCCGAACACCGACACCAGCAGGCGTTTGGAAATAACCGCATCAAGCTTGTCGCCGGAATCGGCAAACAACTGTAAGTCAGCCTGTTGCTCAAAGACAATCAATGCCCCTGTCTGTGAAGCCGCCAGCGTTTTGACGGCATCCAGAATCGGCACCAGGTCAATGCGGCGTTGCAGGCTCAGGTCGCGGCGCAGGCGGCCGAACAGCAGGTTTTGGTTGTTGAGAAACGCCGTTTTGCCCACCAGTTGCAGGAATTTGCGGATTTCCTGCTGAAACAAGATGAGCAACGCAATCACACCCACGCCCATGAACTGCCCGAGGATTTCGGTAAGCAGTTTCATTTCCAAGGCTTTGACGAGCAAGTAGAGGAAATAAATGGCGAGGTAACCGAAAAAAATGGTGATGGCCACGCTGCCTTTGAGCAGCCGGTAAAGCTGGTAAAGCAAAAACGCCACCAGTGCGATGTCAACCGCATCAACCCAAGTGATTTCCAGAAATCCGACGGCGAATGCGAGCATAACGGCGCAACTCAATTTAGAATTTAGAATCCAGAATGCCCATACACCAGCATTCTTCCCTTCTCCAAAATGTTTGTAGTCCCAAAGTTCCGTCGAAATGCCCTTACAATCAAACCAAAATCAAACTTTGCCGAAGTTTTCGACGAACGGCCCTTTGGTTTTCGCCACAAGCGTTTTGGGCAAAAATTGCTCAAAACGCCGGGAATCCTCACCCCCGGCCCCTCTCCCATTAGAAGAGGGGTGTGTTTCGGGGTTAACCGAGCCTCTCATCCCAACGTGTTCGGGACGAAAGACTCGTGTAGTTGAAAAGTCACCCCTCTCACGACGGGAGAGGGGCCGGTGTGAGGCTTCCCGGCGTTTTGGCCGTTTCTTACCTAAAACGCAAAACGTTAAGCGAAATCACGCGTTTGCCGTCAGTTCGTACAGCTTGACGGCTTCGGCGGCGGCTTTCACATCGTGTACCCGCAAAATGCTGGCACCTTTGGTCAACGCCAATGTGTTTAGCACGGTGGTTCCGTTCAGGGCTTCGTCGGCGGTGATGCCCAACCGTTTGTAAATCATTGACTTACGAGAGATTCCTACGAGCAAAGGCAGTCCAATGATTCGGAAATCAGCAAGATTGTTGAGCAAATGGTAGTTTTGGTCAATGGTTTTGGCAAAGCCGAAGCCCACATCCAGCACTACATCTTTTATGCCAGCCAGCCGTATTTGTTGCAATTTTTCCAAGAAAAACACCGTGATTTCGCCCAGCAAGTCGGTGTACTG
>JALOMD010000528.1 GCA_025455595.1 Cytophagales bacterium
GTTCATTATGGATTTGACTTCCCTCGCGCCTGAAGCAGTCGCAACGGCGGCACGCGAGCACCGGGCAAGCTTGAAGAATCCTCCGAAAACAGTTGATGAATACCTGTCATCACTTGAAAAACAAAAACTGACACAGGCAGTTGATTTTTTGAAAGCATACGTCTCTTTGATATGACAAAATTGTTTCGTTTAACCATACAAAACGGTTTCAATCTTTGGCTGGGATTTTTGTCTGTTTCATTGTTCGTTTGTCATCCGACCATAGGCCAAAAGACCGAGCCGCCTTTCTCCACCGCAACCACGCCGCCCCCGCCCGACTACGCCAACCCGGCGCACTGGGCCGCTTTGCCCAACCGCACCGACAATGCCGACAAAGTGCCGAAAAACAGCAACGGCCCGGAAGACCGCCAAGCCGGTGCCCCCGCCGACGTGTTCTTCGTGCATCCGACCATTTTCACGTACAAGCCCGCCAACGCCTACTATTGGAACGGCGATGTGAACGACACCGACCTAAACCGCCGCGTGGACGAGTCAACCATCTTGAACCAAGCCACGGCTTTCAATGCGGCGGGACGGGTTTTCGCACCGCGTTACCGGCAGGCCCACTTGCGCAGCTACTACACCACCGACACAGTTTCGGCGCGGCAGGCGTTTGAATTGGCGTATGGCGACGTGCGGGCGGCCTTCGAGCATTACCTGAAAAACCACAACCAAGGCCGTCCCGTCATTATTGCGGCGCACAGCCAAGGCACCCAGCACGCCAAACGTTTGCTACGCGAACTGTTCGACGGCACGCCGCTGCAAAGGCAATTGGTGGCGGCTTACTTGGTCGGGATGCCCACGCCGCCCGACTATTTCAGGCACATTCCGCCCGCCGTCTCGCCCGGGCAAACGGGCGGGTTTGTCACGTGGTGTACGTACGCGCGGGACTACTATCCGTCTGGCTACGAACGCGAGCAGCGGCATTCGCTGGCCGTTAACCCTATCACGTGGGACACCACCGCCGTCCGCGCCGACCGACGGCTCAACAAAGGCGTTTTGGGCAAAAAATTCAAAATCTTGGGCGAGGGGGTGATTGATGCGCAAGTACACCGGGGCATGGTGTGGGTGGGAAAGCCGAAGATTTTCGGCGCGGCCTTGGTGAAGACCAAAAACTGGCACTTTGCCGACTACAACTTGTTTTGGGTGAACGTACGGGAAAACGCCGCACTACGCGTGGCGCGGTTTGTCAATTCGGGAACGTCCAGCAGGTGAAGGGATTGGCATGGTGCTCTACAGTCTGTATTCAACCGAAAGCGTTTTGAGCAAAAAACGCCCAAAACGCCCGTCTGTTGTCTTAGCTGAGCCTGTGGTTCCGGTCTTCTCGCAGGGCGGGATGACCGGAGTGTTCAAGGCGTTTTGAGCAAAAATTGCCCAAAACGCCTTTACTGCCACCTGCTACTGCCACTGCCCACTTTTCCCCAGCGACTCACCGCTTTCACCCCTTCCTGCGTTCGTTCAGAATCTGAACGTGCAGGTCGTTGATTTGGGCGCGGAGGCCGGGTTGGTTTGGGCGCAGTTCGTAGAGGCGTTCCAAGGCTTTCAGTGCGCCCCACTGGTCGCCCACCACCAGATAAATGGATGCCAAGCCAGACAAGGCACCGAAGTGCCGAGGCTCCAGCCGCAACGCGTGGCGGATGTCGTCAATGGAACGCTTGTAGTCGCCGCGCAAATAATAGGCGGTGGCCCGTTTGTTCCACGCCTCGGCATAGTAGGCGTTGCGTCGAATCATGCGGGCGAACACCCGGATGGCCGAGTCGTAGTTGTGGTTTTCCAGAAACCGACAGCCGCGTTTCATCATGGTGTTGGTTTCTTCGGAGCCGCCTTCCATCCAGACATTCCAGATCATGTCTTCTACGATGCCGGCCTCCTCTTCCGAGATGGTTCTTTTCAGGATGACGAACAGGCTGTTCAGCAATTTGTCGGATGTTGAAGAATTGGATTCCATGGCAACGGGTGTGAGTGTGTGACTTGCAACGGCGGAAGGCAAGCGACCTCCCCGAACAGGGTGCTTGTCGCCGGTCTTGGAAGCAGAATAGGTTACAAAGGTTTTCTAAAAAATGATGCACAGGCCGCCCCCTGCGACATCTCGGAAACCTTTAGGCAGATAGCCCCCTTTGGTTTTTTCTAAAGTTAAGTAACGTAATAGAAAAAGCAAGTAAATTGCGAAAAATCATATTTTCTTGCTTTTTCAAGTCGTAAATATGCTATTTATCACACTTTTTGTTTAACTGTTTATCAACAAAAGTTTAACAACTTGACGACCAATCAAACTTTTGGATTCTGTCAGATGTTTGCAAAATGCATACAATTTCTACAGATGATACTTGATTTGCTGCGCCAACGGACTATCAGAACGTGCTGCCTGTTGCTGCTGAGCGGGTTTTCGGATTCGGCAGTTTTTGCCCAAAACGGTTGCCCTGACCCGCAAGCCACCAATCACAATTCTGCCGCCAATGCAAACGACGGTTCGTGTACGTACGCAAACACCGTCTTGGCGGTGCCGCGCAAAGTCGTGTTGCCTTCGGTGCTGGACGAAACCTCCGGCTTGGTAGTCGTCAACGGCCAACTCTGGACGCACAACGACAGCGGCGGCGAGCCAGCCATTTACCGCATTGACACCCTGACCGGGCAAGTGCTGCAAACCGTGACTTTCGCCAACGCCACGAATGTGGACTGGGAAGCCGTCGGGGCCGACGAAACCCATTTGTACGTAGGCGATTTCGGCAACAACGTTTCCGGCAACCGGCGCGACCTGACGGTTTACCGCATTCGCAAGGCCGACATCGGCACTGGGCCGTCGGTTTCCGTGGCGGCCGAGAGCATCCGTTTTGCCTACGCCGACCAAACCGATTTCACCGCCACACCGGCCAACCAAACGTCTTTTGACTGCGAGGCCATGCTGGTGCGCAACGGCCGGGTGCATCTGTTCAGCAAAGACTGGGTGAACGGCCGCGTGCGGCATTATTCCGTGCCCGCCACGCCGGGCACACACACGGCAACGTTTGAGGAAGAATTTGCCGCAAACGGCCTTGTCACGGACGCGACACTCTCGGAAACCGGCGCAGTGATGCTGGTTGGTTACACACGGATAGGGCAGGTTTTTGCGTGGCTGCTGTTCGACTACGCGGGCGACAAGTTTTTCAGCGGCAACAAACGCCGCCTCGAACTCGGCTCGGCAGTGGAAAAGGGACAGGTGGAAGGCATCGCATTCCGGCGTTTCTTTGAGGGCTATGTCTCCTGCGAACGTTTCCAAGGCGTGGCCCCGTCGCTGTACACATTTTCAGTGGCCAATTTGGTCTATTATAATCCCACCAGTGCCCAGACAAGCGAACCGACCGGCATATCGGTGCGGCTGTTTCCGAATCCGACGGGCGGCTTGCCAATGACGGTGCGCGTAGGTGGCGTTGCCGCTGGGGAATCGCTGGAACTCCGGCTCGCGGATGCAGCCGGGCGGCAGGTGTTTCGCCGCAAACTGACCCCCAACACCACCGATGT
>JALOMD010000529.1 GCA_025455595.1 Cytophagales bacterium
GTCTTCGCCGGTGCCGATGTTCACCAAGCCCGGCTCGTTGTAGGTTTGCATCAGGTAGAAGCAAGCGGCGGCCAAGTCGTCGGCGTGCAGGAACTCGCGTTTCGGCGCGCCGCTGCCCCACACTTCCACGCTGGGCGCACCGTTGATTTTGGCTTCGTGAAACTTGCGAATCAACGCCGGCAGCACGTGCGAGTTGTTCAAGTCGTAGTTGTCGTTGGGGCCGTAGAGGTTGGTGGGCATCACCGAAATGAAGTTGCAGCCGTACTGGCTGCGGTAGGCGTCGCACATCTTGATGCCCGCGATTTTGGCAATGGCATACGGCTCGTTGGTCGGCTCCAGTTCGCCGGTGAGCAGGTATTCTTCTTTGAGCGGCTGCGGGGCCATTTTCGGGTAGATGCACGACGATCCCAAGAACAGCAGCTTTTTCACGCCGTTGCGGTACGACTCGTGAATCACGTTGTTCTGAATCATCATGTTGTCGTAGATGAACTCGGCGCGGTAGGTGTTGTTGGCGTGGATGCCGCCCACTTTGGCGGCGGCCAAAAACACGTAGTCGGGCTTTTCGTCTTCAAAAAACCGGCGGACGGCCTCTTGGCTGCGCAAATCCAACTCGGCCGACACACGGGTGACGATGTTGCGGTAGCCTTCGGCCTGCAGTTTGCGTACAATGGCCGAACCCACCATGCCCCGGTGACCGGCAACGTAAATCTTAGCGTTCTTTTCCAAAGAAAGTATGTATTTGAGTTATAAGGATGAAGCTATTACTATTAGCCTTTAGCTATGGGTTTCAAAGTATTGGTTTTCAGCTTATTGATATGTCTTGCGATTTTCCGCTGCCAAACGAGCTAACGGCTAATTGCCAATGGCTAACCGCTCACTGCAAATTTACGCAGTTTTTCAGGTTAACTTACACGAATGCGTTTCTGTTCCATTTATTACTTTCGGTAGCAACAGGTAAGCGTCTTTGTCCGCATTTGCGTAAAATTAACCTTTGAAATGGGTTCTGGGCAGACAGAAGACAGGCGTTTTGGGCAAAAAATGCTTGAAACGCCGGATGGTCTTGAATCGCGGATTCACACGGATGCCACGGATTACACGGATATGTTTTTGGGTACACAGTCGCTTTGATAACGGAGGGAGCCTATCCGCGAAATCTGTGTTATCCGTGTGAATCCGCGATTCAAGACAACTACGCGTTTTAGCCAAAAATTGCCCAAAACGCGTAGTTACGGGCGAAAGCTGATACACGAAGCTGATAACAATCAACTTTGCAGTTGCGCCTTGGCGAAATAAAAGCGGTATATTTACGTTTCTTGTGCATAAAAACCCTCACGCTTTCCGCGTTTCGCTAATGGTTTCAACCTGCAAGAATCTCGTTTGCCGCACAGCCGCTTGCCTGCTGGTGGCTGGTTGTCTGTTGATGCTGCCCGCCGCTGCCCAAGAAGTGGCCGATGACAGCCTCATGCGCGAAGACGACCCGGAAGCGATGCTCCTGGTCGAGTTGGCACAAGCCAAAAAGAAGAAAACCGACGAGAAAGTGCCGCTGAAACAGCCGAAAAACATGTTCTACGGCACTAAAATCAAGCGGAACTTCATCAAGCAGTTCACCACCAACGGCACTGATGTCGAGATTTTCCATTACGTCCTTGACCCGCAGGCGGCCAATCCGTATTTGCAGAACGTACAGGAAGTGGTTTGGTTCAATCCTAACAAAAGAGCATTGGAGAAATCCCTCGGTGCCGACAAAGAGGACATGCGGCTGCTGCACGGGCCGTACAAGAAAATGCGCAACGGCAAGGTGATTGCCGAGGGGTTTTACTACATGGGCGGCAGACACGGCCGCTGGGAAGAATATGACGAAGATTACGTCTTGAAAAACAAGACCAAATACTACCACGGCTGGCCCAAGGAGGCGGAAATCACCTACTACGATTCGGAGCGGAAGAAAATGAAAGAAGTGATTTGCGTCCACTACGGCGAAAAACACGGCAATTACTACGCTTTCTACGAAGGCGGCCAGTTAATGGCCCGTGGCCGTTACGAACACAATCATCCGGTGGGGGCGTGGTACGAGTACCACCAGCACGGCAAGTACAGCATGAGGAAAAAGAAGGAAACCCGCTACCCCCGCCGGGCTTTCGACAGCACGCCGCCGGTAGTGGTTCGCGAATGGGACGACAAAGGCAAGTTGCTCTATGACCTTGACCGGGACGGCGAAAAACCCGTGGAAAAAACCGCCCGCAAACCCAAGACCGAAGAAACCGAGGAAGAATCGGGGGAGAAGTTTTGAAAAAAAGTGGGCAGTAGCAGTGGCGGTTGGCAATCAAAAAATTTAGGAGCGTCCCAACTCGTCGGGATTGCTCAAAATGCTTTTTTGTCTGAACCTTGATTCGCGGGATTCAGAGATTTCCATGATTGTTCGTTTTTCCATCAAGGTAATCTTTTAATCAAGCGAATCAAGATTCAGACAAAAAAGCCCCCTCTTTCGGAGGGGGTTGGGGGAGGCTCTTTTTATGCGCAAACTTTACCAGCGACTCCAAAACGTACTGGGATTTTCGCGGCGCGAAACCAACGGCTTTTTGCTGATGGCTCTTTTGATGCTGCTCGCCATAGCCGCGCTGTTCTGGGTGCCTGCCTTGCTGCCCGAAACTCCTTACGACCCTACTGCCGACCGCCGCCAACTTGACAGCTTGGTTGCGCAACTGGACACTTCCACGGCTCGTCCTGTTTTTGTTTCCGACAAAAAATCTGGATTTAAATTCAAGCCCCGCACCGACATCCGGTTGTTCCCGTTCAACCCGAACGAGATCAACAGCGAGCAGTGGCAGCAGTTGGGCTTGCCGCGTTTCTTGGCCGAACGCATCATGCGCTACCGGGGCAAAGGCGGCTCGTTCAAAACCAAAAGCGACTTGCGACGCATTTACGATTTCCCCGAACCGCTTTACCAACAACTGCATCCGTACATCCAACTGCCCGAAACCATTGAGCGAAATTCCAGCGTTTTAAGCAAAATTGAAAATCCCGCATCCGGCGGGAATGCTCAAAACGCCCGCAGTTTCGAGAACCCGCCGTTCCGTCCGCGTGAAACCAAAATCGTGCGGTTTGACTTGAACACGGCGGACACCAACCAACTGATGGCCGTGCGGGGCATCGGCCCGGCGTTGTCGCGGCGTATCGTCAAGTACCGCAATGCGCTGGGCGGCTTCGGCCGCGCCGACCAAGTGCGAGAAGTTTACGGCCTCGACTCGCTGGTGGTGGACGAACTGCTCAAATACGCCTACGTGAACGAAACAAGTTCGGCAAACAACATCAAAAAGCTGCGCATCAACACAGCCACCGTGGAAGAACTGGATGCGCACCCCTACATTTCGCCCCGGCTGGCCAAAGTGCTGGTGGCGTACCGCAAGCAACACGGCTCCTACCGTTCGGTTGCCGATGTGGCACAGGTAAAAATCATGGACGAAGCCACGCTCGGCAAAATCGCGCCGTACTTGAGTTTTGAGTAATCCAGAAAATTGTTTGAGGTTTTGATG
>JALOMD010000530.1 GCA_025455595.1 Cytophagales bacterium
GTGCTCAGGATGGACAATTTGGGTATTGCCAATGTGGGCCTGCAATCTGTGGTCTGCGGGATTGACAAGGAAGGAAACCTGTTGTGGGACAATAGCTTTGAACTGATGAACGTTGCGCGGACTAATTTCAGGCAGATGGTGCAGGTTGCGATTGAAGGAGACAAGGTTGTGTTTGGTTACCCGACCAACGGGATGATTCACGCGAAAGCAGTCCGGAACACGAAAACACTCATGGATAACACCACTTTCGCCGCCAACGCGGAGGGCCGTAGCCGGGGGCCTGGCAATGCGGAAAAAATGAGCCTGGCCCACTGGTACGGTGCGCAATGGCTGGAATGGGGCACGCAAGTAATTGAAGGGCAACTCAATGCACAGAGCAACAAACAGGAGGTATTTTACCTGAACAAAATCGCCTACGGCCCGCAACTGACCACACGGGAAGACGCGCCGCAGAAAGAGTGATAGCTTGATGCAACAGGCCCTTGCCGTTTTGGGCAAATTTTGCCCAAAACGCAGTGTCCGTCCGCACAAGCTCCGTAAGAGCGAACCGTCTGCAGAAAGCCAAGGCGGCCAAAACAACAAAGCTCCGTAGGAGCGGCCCTGAGGTTATGGTGTCAACCGGGCCGCTCCTACGGAGCTTTTTTCTTTAATTGCTCTGTATTTCTACAGACAGGTCGTCCCTACGGGACTTTCCCGTTTTGGGCAAAAATTGCCTAAAACGCTAAGTCGGAATCTAACTCGTCAGCTTTTCCTGCCAGTACCGGTGCAGCACGGCTTCCATGTCGCTCATGAGGGCGGCGCGTTGGCTGGCCAAAGCGGTGGAGAGCTGTGGTTGCACAGCCGACAGTTCGCGTTGGCGTTCGTACCAAGCGTCGGCGTGCCGGGGGTCGGCACCGGCGGCGCAGGCCGTCCGTTTGGTGAACTCCGCCCAACTGATTTCGCCCACGTTAGACAGGTGCCACAGCCCGTAGGCATCGTCGAGCAGCAGATCCAAGCTGTGCTGAATCACTTCGGGCAAATAAGACGGCGAAAACCGCACGTTGTCAGGCACTACCAGCGGCTTGCCATGCGCAACCTTGTCCAAGCTGACGCGGAACAAATCGTCCGTGCCCCACGGATTGAGCCATGCACCCGTGCGCACAATCATCGCCTTCTCCAGCGAGTCCCGAATCAGAATCTCCTGTTGCACGCAGGTTTCGCTGGTGGTGCAGGGCGGGCAAACCGCATCCGTTTCGGTGTAAGGCATCCCTTTGGTGCCGTCGAAGACAAAGTCATTCGAGAAGGCCAGCAACGGGATGCCGGTTTCCTGACACACCGCCACCAAGTGCGACACATTGCGGATGGAGCCGGTGTGGCCTGTACTCATTGGGTTCGGGTAAATCTCGCCGCGCGTCTCCACCACCGTCACCATCGCCCACGGCCGCAGCGAATCGACCAGTCTGCGCAGTTGGACTGCATCCAGATTCTCGTTGGAAACCACGTGATGGGCCAGCCCGCGCACTTGGCAAATCGCCGTGAAGGCCGTAGCCGCCGACCTGCTGTTGGTGAATATCAACAACGGCCTTTTGGGCAGTGCGGTTGCACCGGCCTGCGGCTGCCACCAGCCCGGCTCAGTCGCCACCGGATGGACGGCCGCATCACTGTGCAGCAGTTGGCGCACCAAAGTGGCCAAGGCCGTTGAGCGGGGCGAGGAGGCCCGCACGTCGAACAGCCCCGGCTCGTAGTAGCCTTCGTCGCGGGTGAGCAGGCTGTTCCAGTCGAACGAACCCAAGGCGGCCCACGGCGTAATGGCCCGCAGGTCAACGCCTTGCGCAATCAGGTTCTTGGCCGTTTGCCACGCCTGGTACAGCCAGCGCATCTGTTCTTCGCGGCTACAGCCCAAGTGTACTTCCGTCACGGCCATCGGCAGTTTGAAGCGTTCCCACGTTTCGCGCAGCAACGCCTCGGCTCCGGCAATGCCCACCGGGGCACGCACCGCCTCAATGTCCACGTAGCGGTGTTTGCCGTTGCCGCCCGCCAAGTGCGGCGGGTAGTTTTCAACGGCGTCGTCCAGATACCGTTCGCTGGTCAAATAGTAGTCCAAGCCCAAGATGTCGGGCGGACAAGGGTTTTCCTCGAAAAAACGCAACTCTTCGGCGGCAATGCCCGACTTGAGTAAATACCGCCAGAGCGGATGCTCTTCGTTGACGCGGCCGCAAAGCAAATCGTAGCCCAGCCAGCGGCGTTCGTTTTCAAAGTCGGCTTGGTACTGCAACGTATCCGTGCTGTACGTTTTGCCGAGGTCTTCGGTTTGCACCAGCACGGCGGCCGGTTGCACCTGCCTGATTTCGCGCATGGCCAGCGCAATGCCTTTGCATTCGTTAAGCAGAATGCGGCAAAAAGAGTTGTTGTCGGTTTGGTGCGGATACCAGTGTCCGTACAGTCCGGCAAAACGCGCCGTAGTGAGCGGCTCGTTCACCGGGTTGTAGTGCGTCATCCACGGATACCGCTCGGCTACGCGACGGGCAAAACGGGCCAGTTGGTCGGGAAAGTCCGGCTGGTCGAAAGTACAATAAAGCGGGCCGCTGCCGTGATGGAGCAGGCCCGCTATCGGATTCATGCCGAGTCGGCGCAAGGTGCCGAGCCGTTCGTCGGTCCACGACCAATCGATTTGGTCGGGGTGCGTGGGGGCCATCCGCTCCCACACCACCGGATAGCGGATGGTCTTGATACCCAGCCGAGCTATCTTCTCCAAATCGTCGGTGCGCGTCTGGTGACCGTTCTTGTGCAGTTGGTCTGGGTAGCGGTCTTGCACCCGCACCACCGAACACTCGATTCCAGTCCAGATTTCAGGTTTCCGGCGCGGCGGCCGACTGAGATGGTGCTGGGTACGTATATGCCTGGGCTTGTGACATGCTTTTTCTCGGTTCGTGTATCAATGGCCTCTTTGAGGCTTTTGCGGTTGCTGAGCTTGCCGTACAAAGTCAGTGCCTGTGCCACCACCTGATCCATGTTGTAGTAGCGGTACGTACCTAACCGACCCACGAAATGCACGTTGGGCAGGGTCTCGGTCATCAGCTTGTACTTCTGGTACAACACGGCGTTTTCAGGCTTCGGCACCGGATAGTACGGGTCGCCTTCCCAACTGGGATATTCGTAGGTGATGCTCGTCTTGCTGTTGTGGTGCTGGCCCGTCAGGTGCTTGTACTCGGTGATGCGCGTGTAGTCGTGGTCGTTCGGGTAGTTCACCACGGCCACGGGTTGCAACAGCGGCGTATCCAAGGTTTCGTGTACGAACTGCAGCGAACGATAAGGCAGCTTGCCGTAGCAATAGTCGAAGTACTCGTCCACCGGGCCGGTGAAAATCAGGTTCTTGAAACTGACGTATTTTTTAATCTCCGCATACGATGTGTTCAGCGCAATGTGGATGTTCGGGTGATCCAAGATGTTCTCGAACATCCGCGTGTAGCCGTGCAGCGGCATGTACTGGAACTCGTCGGTGAAATACCGGTCGTCGCGGTTGGTGCGCGTCGGGATGCGCGAGGTCACCAGCTTGTCTAATTCGGACGGATCCATGCCCCACTGCTTGCGCGTGTAGCCCCGGAAAAACTTCTCGTACAGGTCGCGGCCCACTTGGCTCACCACCACGTCTTCGGAGGTGCGGATGTGCTGCACCGGCTCCTTGATTTTTTCAAAGTATTTTTCCAACTCCTCCGACGTGAAATCGTGGCCGTAGAGCCAGTTCACCGTGTCAAGGTTAATGGGAATGGGCAACAGTTTGTCGGCGACCGAAGCCAGTACGCGGTGTTCGTAGGGCCGCCACGCCGTGAAACGCGACAGGTACTCGAAGACCTCGGACGAATTGGTGTGAAAGATGTGCGGCCCGTATTTATGAATCAGAATGCCGTCTTGGTTGTAGAAGTCGTATGCGTTGCCGCCAATGTGATTCCTACGGTCAATGATGAGGATTTTTTTGTTAGCGTCTTTGGCCAAACGTTCTGCAAGCACACTGCCAGCGAAACCGGCTCCAACAATCAAGTAGTCGTACATAAAGGTTGTCGTTTAAAGGTTAGCGGATTGAACTGTTTTCTGTTGCGGGGCCGTTTCAAGGGATTTTTCCAAAATCAGGGTTTGCATCTGTTGCCAAGTGTTGTCCCACGAGTTGTCGGCCAAGAAGGCTTCCACGCGAGGCAGCCATTCCGGGTCCTCGGCATCAGCCAAGGCACGGTTGATAGCGTTCTCGAAGTCTTCGGCCGTGTCGGCGATGTGTACCAAGCCGGCCTCGCCGTAGGGACGCACCACGTCGCGGATGGACGTGGACACGACGGGCTTGCCGGCCGCGAGGTATTCGGGGGTTTTGGTAGGACTGATGTAGCGGGTGGACTCGTTGCGGGCAAAAAGCAGCAGGGCCACGTCCCAACCGCCCAAGTAGGCGGGCAGTTGGTCGTACGATTTCATGCCCAAGTAATGTATGTTCAGGTTTTGCGGAAGCGTCAGCGCGTCAATCTTCACAACCGGCCCAATGATGACGAAATGCCAGTCGGGTCGGCGGCTGGAAAGCTCGCGCAGCAGCTCAATGTCGAAACGTTCGTCCACCACGCCGTAGAAGCCGAACTTCGGCGACTTGATGCCGCGTTGGTCGGCAGGTTCTTCGGCGGTGCGGGCTTTGGCAAAGTGCGCCTTGTCAATGCTGCTCGGAAACGCGTGCACGCTATGGTGCCGGTTGCGTTTGGCTTCGTACAGGCTTTGGCCGCCGGTAAACACCAAGTCGGCTTTTTCCAGCAATTCTTTTTCCCATTCCACCAGTTCGGGCGGGGCACCCCGAAAAGCCGAAAGCTCATCCATGCAGTCATAGACAATCACTTTTGGCTCAAGCTTGTCGGTGAAAGCCAGGGCCATCGGCGTGTAATACCATGCCGCATAGTCTTGTATGTCGTACTTGTGCAGCAATGTAGTCACCAAGTTTTCCTGTTCCTGGCGTACATTGGTCGGGTCAAGGTTTTTGGGCAGTTGCGGCGTAATCACCCAGACGTTGCCTTCCTGCCGTTCGTTGAAACCGGAAACATCAAGTTCATCTTGAAACACAGGTTCTTCGATAAAGAAAACCCGCCATCCTTGCGCGGCTCGCGTCATCAGGTGTTGCGGACGTTGAAAGACGAAATCCCAACGCAAATGCGAAAAACAAACCAAGTCGCGAATGGCATTGCCGTCTGTAGGCGCGGCAATTGTCTGTTTGTTTTGGCGATAAGCCTCTGTTCCCGTTGGTTGAGCCGACGAGGCGGATAAATTGTTTTGCTGCATAAGTTGTAGGCGGGCAAAGATTAGGTTGCCGGATACACCGTCCGAAATTGCCGGGCGACTTTGTGGGCGTAGCCTAAGATGTTAAAAAACCAAGCCAACTGCGGGCTGTGTCCGTGCGGAGTCTTGCACGCTGAGGAGAAGGAGGCGATGAAACAAAACGAAAACGCACCCGGTTTTGGCGACGGATTCGGGCGAGAAAACAGGATTAAAAGCGGATTTCGGGCTTTTTTCAGGCCAGTTGCAGGGCGCAGGGGCCGCAGGAAAAAGAAGAAAGGCGAAGCATGTTTGACCGGAGTTCCGCGTGGCACTTTTGGTCTCCGGCGGCTCGCACGAATCAGAATCGAGCCGAAATCTTGGGGAATTTACACCCCAACGGCGAACGAACAGACGAACATTTTGGAAATATGTTACTTTTATTGACTAAAAGCGATGTAAACTGTCTGTCCAATATAATTTTTGAATTGTTTTTCAATTAAACAAGTACTCGTTTTCTGGTTTTTAACATGCAGCTTGTGTTTTAGCCAAAATTCACCCAAAACGCCTCTGTAGGATTGAATTCAATGAAAACAAAAAACCGCCTTTTGAGGGCGGTTTGTAACCGGTGTGGACGGACGGAGCCGTCACGAAGCTTGCGCGGTAATTTCCGAACCGAAGTCGGGCTGTAGCCGCCGGTGGCCGGTCGGCGAAATGCCATACAGTTGCCGATCTGCTTGTACAATGCGGTCACGGACGCGGTGGTAAACGGCGTGGAAATCTTCGGCGGGACAAGGAACGAGTTCGTCAAAGTCCACTGCGTACTTGGTGTTGAACGTCTCGTCAAACGTCTGCACTTGGCAAGAGTTCGACGAAATCACGAGCACCGTCCGCTCGTCCAGCACGGCGTAATGCCACACTTGGAACTCGTCGGTCAGGTACAACGGCAACTGGCTGTTCAGCAGCCGGAAGGTTTCCGTGGTTTCGGTATGTTTGATGCGAAGCGGCATAGCGGAGTGATGAGTTATGA
>JALOMD010000531.1 GCA_025455595.1 Cytophagales bacterium
CGTTTTCAGGGGCGGCCACGCTTTTGATGTACCGCAAGCCGTTGACGAGCCGTTTGTAGCCTTTGGTAGCGGCTTCCAGCGCGTCGTTGGTGATGTCCAGCGTGCTGCGGTACTGGGCTTGCAGCGCGAAGAACCGGAACGACATCGGGCTGCAAGCCTTGGTGAGCAACGGATGGTTGCCGGAGAACAAATCAACCGGCAGAATGGAGTTGCCTTTCGATTTCGCCATTCGTTCGCCGTTCACAGTCAGCATGTTGGTGTGCATCCAGTATTTCACCGGCTCGGTGCCGTTTACACCCACGGCTTGGGCTATTTCGCATTCGTGGTGCGGGAATTTCAAGTCCATGCCACCGCCATGAATATCAAATCGTTCGCCCAAGTACTTGGTGCTCATGCAAGTGCATTCCAGATGCCAGCCGGGAAACCCTTCGCCCCAAGGCGACTTCCACCGCATGATGTGTTCGGGGGCCGCTTTTTTCCAAACGGCAAAATCGAGCGGGTTTCGTTTTTCGGCTTGCCCGTCGAGTTCGCGGGTTTCGTTGAGCAGTTCGTCAATCACCCGGCCCGACAAATGACCGTAGTTTTTGTGTTTTTCCTGATACTTGTTCACGTCGAAATACACCGAGCCGTTGGCTTCGTAGGCGTAGCCTTTGTCCAAAAGCCCTTGCACGGCCTCGATTTGCTCCACCAAATGGCCCGTGGCCGTCGGTTCGATGCTCGGCGGCAGAAAGTTGAGTTGTTTCAGAATGTCGCGGAAGTTGTTGGTGTAGCGTTGCACGATTTCCATCGGCTCCAGTTGCTCCAGCCGCGCCTTCTTCGCGATTTTGTCCTCGCCGTCGTCGGCATCGTTCTCCAAGTGGCCCACGTCGGTGATGTTGCGCACATACCGCACTTTGTAGCCGAGGTGCAGCAGGTAGCGGTACAGGACATCAAAAGTGAGAAACGTGCGGACGTTGCCCAAATGCACGTAGTTATAGACGGTAGGGCCGCACACGTACATGCCCACGTAAGGCGGCTTGAGCGGCTCGAACGGTTCTTTTTGGCGGGTGAGGGTGTTGTAGAGCTTGAGGGGCTGGGTCACGGTGAGAGGGTTGCAGGTTATAGGTTAAAAGTTGCAGGTTGAAAGTTGCAGGTTGAAAGGTTGGAAAGTTGGTTGTTTTGGGTTTGGCGTTTTGGGCAAAATTTGCTTGAAACGGCGCAAAGATAACAAAGGTAGGGTTGCGCCTTTAAAAACGAGCCACTTTCGCTGACAGAACGCGTTTTGGTCAAAAATCGAAGATGCCGCAATCGGCGGTATTGTAAACCCCGCGATAGGTGGGAACGGCCGAAACGGGTCTCTCTCAGCACCGAGTCGAGGCTGCGATTTTCCAGTCCCGTAGGGACGGCCTGTTTGTAGAAATCCCAATCAATTGTAGGCGAAGCTCCGTAGGAGCGGCCCTGACGTTTCGTCGTCAATCGGGCCGCTCCTACGGAGCTTTGTGACTTAAGTCTGTGTCTTTCTACAGACGGTTCGCCCCTACGGGGCTGGTGGCGGTTGCCAGATTGTAGCCGTTTTGAGCAAAATTTGCCCAAAACGCTGTGCGTCCCCTCACCCCCGGCCCCTCCCCGACACGTCGGGGCAGGCTTCCCAGGGGAGAGGGGTGTGTTTCGGGATTGGCTTGGCTTACCGTCCCAGACGCGTTTGAGTCCACAGGCTCATGTAGTTGAAAAGTCACCCCTCTCCCGCTGGGAGAGGGGCCGGGGGGTGAGGGCTTCACTCACTTCTTCGGAAAATGCCGCGCCAACTCTTCGGCAATGACGGCGTAGGTTTGGTCTTTCAGCTTTTCCAAGTCTTCAATGGTCAGGTGGGCGGTGGGGATGGGTTCGTGAACCACGGCCCGGATGCGGCGGTGGCGGAAGAGCAGCCGACCGTCATCGGGCAGGATTTCCCAGTTGTGCGGAAACGTGACGGGCACCACAGGCGTTTGCGTCTCAATGGCCATGCGGAAGGCTCCGTCTTTGAACGGAGCCAGTTGCGGCGGATTGTTGGAACGGATGCCGCCTTCGGGGAAAATTACCACGCTGCGACCCTGTTTCAGAAACGCAACGGCCTTCTGCAAAATGCGGTAGCGTTCCATTTTGCTTTCGCGGTTCACGGGAATGTGCAACTTGCGGAACATGTACCCGAATAGCGGCACCTTGGCAATCTGGCTCTTGCCGATGAAAGCGTAGTAATGCGGCAGCACCACGCCCATCACGGCAATGTCGAGGTACGAAAAATGGTTGGCGCAAAACACATACGTCTGGTTACGAGACAGTTGGGTACGATGCTCCACGCTGATAGGCAGGCCGCAAATGGGGAAGTACAAATGGCCCCATAGCCGGTTCAGATAGTGTGCTTTGGGGTGCCAAGTCTCTCGTTGCAAAAACAGCCAGAAGAAGGGAAACAGCAGCAGAAACAAGAGAACGAACCAAAAATAGCACCAGATGGAATAGAGTCGCCGCATGGACAGAAAAAGTGGTAAGTCGTAAGTGGTAAGTACCCGGTCGTTAGTGGTTAGTTGAAATGGTTGGTTAAGTCAAGACACTTTGCAAACCCTCTCACGGAACGCAAATTAGCGAAAACCCCCGGCACAGATGAAAAAATTTGCCCGTTTGCTTGACTGGTGTTCTATAAAGCCGTTACCTTTGTAACCGAATGAACGTTCGATTGAAGATGAAAAACAAAAGAGAAGCCATCCTGCAAGCGACACTGGAGCTAATCACCACCAACGGCATCCACGCCACGCCCATGTCAGAAGTGGCGAAGCAGGCAGGCGTAGCCGCCGGGACGATTTATCATTACTTTGAGAGCAAAACCGAACTCATCAACGATCTATACGCCGTTTTGAAACAACGAATGGGCGAGGCGTTGATGCAAAATACGGAGGGCCAAACATCAGTAAAAGACCGCTTTTTCCGGTTTTGGCTCAACTTGTACGGGTTTTTCGTACAAAACCCCAAGGAGTTTGACTTCTTGGAAAATTACGCCCAGTCGCCGGTGGTAAGCGAAGACGTGAAAAAGGCGAACGAAGTCCACTACTCGCCCGTGATTGCCTTTTTGGCCGAAGGCATTCAGAAAGGCGTACTGCGCGAAATGCCCGTGGCACTGATGACCGCCTTGGTGTACGGCAACGTGGTGGCTGCCGCCAAACTGCATCTGTACGGCGGATTTCCGCTGCAACCGGCTCATTTGCAGCAGGCCATGCAGGCATCTTGGGACGGGGTGAGAATCAATTAACGGCCCCAGCCCCGAAGGTGGGGTTCTCATTTATCTACCAATAAGCGTGTGTCCATAAATAGTTTTATCTATTTTTTGCTCAAAATATGCAGTAACAAATTGATAACCAGCTTTTTGCATTCTTTAGCTAAAAGCTAGCCACTAATAACTAATTACTCAACAAGCAAAAGTGGTCGTTATTTTTGTCCGTTTTATCGAATGAATATTCAATCTTAAAATTTTTCATTTTTTACCCAAAACACATATTTCCATGTCAAAAACTGTA
>JALOMD010000532.1 GCA_025455595.1 Cytophagales bacterium
GCGGCTCAAGTTCCTCACCGACCGGGCCGAGTCGCTGCGGCGGCAGATTGGCGAAGCCCAGCAGCAGCGCACCGAAGCCCAACGCAACTTGGAGCGGCTACAGGCCGAAACCCAAAGCGTGGAGCGGCAAACCGCCGAACTGGATGCCCGTGTGCAGGAGTTGAAAAACGAATACGAAACCCAAAAAGCCGCCGCCGCCGAACTGCAACAACGCCTCAATAGCCAAAACGCGGCGTTCCGCCAGCAGCGCGACGACCTGTTTTCGCTCAACAAGTCGCTGGAAATCAAGCAAGTGCAGATTTCGACAATTCGGCAGGAACTCGAACGAACGGAATCGGCCAACGAAAGCCAGTCAGCCGACTTGGAGACGTTGGCCGAAAACCTCGCCGCCGCCACCGAAGCCCTGCGCGAACGCACCGAGGAGTGGCAGCGCGTACAGCAAGAAGCCGACGGCCTGCGGGAGCAAATCGAAACGCTGGAATCGGAAACCGATGCCACGCGGCAGGAACTCACCGCCGCGCAACGCGAACTGGATGCCCGCCAAAACGAATACAACCTGACCAAGTCAATGGTGGACAGCCTCGAAGGCTTTCCGGAAGCGGTGCAATTTTTGAGCAAAAACCCGAAGTGGGACAAGAAAACGCCGCTCGTGTCGGACATCATCGCCTGCCCGGACGAGTACCGCGTGGCGTTGGAAAACTACTTGGAGCCGGTGCTGAACTACTATGTGGTGGAAACCACCGCCCAAGCCCACGCCGCCATCAATCTCCTCAGCGAAGCCGGGCAGGGCAAGGCCAACTTTTTCGTGATGGAAAAATTAGCCCCCACCCAGCCTCCCCCTCCCAAGGAGGAGTCAAAAAGCCCCCTCCTTGGGAGGGGGTTGGGGGAGGCTCTTTGTGTCTTGGACGTGGCCGAATACGACGGCCGCTACCAAAAGCTGGTCGAGCACCTGATTGGCAACGTGTTCATCGTGCCTGACAGTCAGCAGGATTTCGATACGACGGACGATGTGGTGCTGCTCACCAAAAACGGCAAACTCATCAGCCGACGGTTCAGCGTGTCGGGCGGTTCGGTAGGTTTGTTCGAGGGCAAACGCATCGGGCGGGCCAAGAATCTTGAAAAACTGCAAAAGGAAATAGACAAACTGCGCTACGTCGTTGACAAAGCCGCCGAGCGGCAGCAAATCCAAAAAGCAGCCCGCGAGGAACTGGTGCTGCGCCGCAACCGCACGCAACACCAAGCCCAAGCGTTGCAACAGGAACTCAACGAGTTGAACCGCCAGCAAACCGCCCTGAAAACCAAGCAGGAGCAGTTGACGCTGATGCTACGGAGCCAGTGGTTGCGCCGCGAGGATTTTGTGACGCAATTGCAAAACCTGCACGACGAACTGGCCGCCCAGCGTCCGCAAGCCGAGGCCCAACAGGCAGCCTTGCAAGAGATGGAAGCCCGCCTCGCCGACTTGGGCGACGAACTGGCCCGGCAAAACGAGCAAGTTTCGGTGAAGTCGTCGGCGTTTAACAACGAGAACATCCGCCTGATTCAGCAACAAAACCGCCAGAACAGCCTCGAACAGGAAATCCGTTTCCACGAAGACACGCTGCGCAACGGTCAGTTGCGGCTGCAAGCCAACCAAGCCGAACTCGAACGCACCGAAGCCGACATTGCCGCCCTTGCCGAAGCCGACGAAGTGGGCGACGAGGAACTGGTGGAAATGTACAAGGAAAAAGAGTCCATTGAGGCCGGCCTGAACGAAGCCGAACGCGACTACTACGCCAGCCGGGGCGAGATTGACAAGAACGAGAAGGAAATCCGCGAACTGACCCGCCAACGCGAACTCGCCGACAGCCTGACGCTGGAACTGCAAGCCAAACGCAACGAGGCGCAAATGCAGGTGACGGCCGTAAAAGACCGCCTCGCGGTGGAATTCAACGTGAACCTTGACGAACAAGCCCCCTCCCAGCCTCCCCCCAAGGGGGAGGAGTTGTTTTCTCCCCTCCCCTTGGGGGAGGGGTCGGGGGTGGGGCTGGCGGCTGATGCCCAAGGGGCCGAAACCACTTGGACGATGGCCGAGGCCCGCACGCTCTTTGGCGAAAAAGAAGACGAACTCCGTGCCCGCGCCAACGAACTCAAGGCCCGCCTTGACCGGCTGGGGCCGATCAACCCGATGGCGTTGGAGGCGTATCAGGAAATCAAGGAACGCTACGATTTCATCAACGGGCAGAAAAACGACCTGCTCAACGCCAAAAACTCGCTGCTGGAAACCATTTCGGAGATTGACACGGTGGCCCGCGAAACCTTCATGACGGCTTTCGGCACCATTCGCGAACATTTCATCCGCGTGTTCCGGTCGCTGTTTTCCGACGAAGACACTTGCGACCTCAAGCTCGTTGACCCCGAAAACCCGCTCGACTCGCCGATTGAAATCATCGCCAAGCCGAAAGGCAAGCGGCCGCTGACCATCAACCAGCTTTCGGGCGGCGAAAAAACACTGACGGCCATTTCGCTGCTGTTTGCCATTTACCTGCTCAAACCCGCGCCGTTCTGTATTTTCGACGAAGTGGACGCGCCGCTCGACGACGCGAACATTGACAAGTTCAACAACATCATCCGCAAGTTCTCGGCCGAGTCGCAATTCATCATCGTCACGCACAACAAACGCACCATGGCCTCGACGGACGTGATTTACGGCATCACGCAAACCGAAGACGACACGGGTGTGTCCAAGGTGGTGCCGGTGGATTTGCGGGCGTTGGCGTAACTGAAAAGCAGATAATTTGACTTAGACACCAGTTTTTGCTACTTTTATTGAAAACCATGTTTCACTTTGAGGTGAGTAGCGAAATGGAGACAACATTTCTTTCTAATTACGAACTGGAAACCGGGAAACCCATGCCCAGCAAGCACCACGCCAAGTTGCAAGCCCGTTTGTCGCAAGTGCTTTTGAATGCTTATGAGCAACAGTATGATATCTATTCGGAACTGAGTTTGGAATTGCTTACCGGAAAAGCTACACCAGACATAGCCGTTTATCCAAAAAGCACTGACAACTGGCTCATAGACGAAATCCGCGTGACCAATCCGCCGTTGAGTGTGATGGAAATTCTGTCGCCTACCCAAGGATTACAGGACTTGACTGATAAATTTGCCGTTTACTTTGGCGAAGTGAAATCGTACTGGGTGTTGATTCCGAATTTCAAGACCATCCATATCATCACGCCTGACTTGCAAGTGGCTACTTTCGCCGAAGGTATTGCCAAAGACAAAACCACCGGCATTGAGATTGCAGTGGCGGCCCTTTTCAAATGACTGCCTACATTCTCTGGTGCCAGACCTGCCAATCGGCAGGTCTTTTTCGTTTCTACCCGTCAGAAGACAAGGCGTTTTAAGCAATTTTTGCCCAAAACGCCTTGCTTCATTTATATTCGTGCTCGGTATTTCCGCCAAGCGACACCCGATGTTGGCATAAAACCACCGTTTCAGAACGAAAAGGCCTATTCATAACTCATCACTCGTAATTCGTAC
>JALOMD010000533.1 GCA_025455595.1 Cytophagales bacterium
CAGCACCCGCGAACACTTGATTTCTGTGCAAGCCCTGCTCGCCGACGGCTCGGAGGTGACCTTCGGGCCGCTTACCGCCGACGAGTTCGATGCCAAACGCCTCGGCCTGCCGAGCGGCCAGGCCGTGCCGCGCGGCTTCAAGCCCAAAGACGACCTCGAAACGCGCCTCTACCGTACCGTCTATGAAATGCTTTCGGATGCCGACAACGCCCGTGAAATCCGCGAAAACTTCCCCAAACGCAGCATCACGCGCCGCAACACCGGCTATGCCTTGGACTTGTTGCTCGATACCGAGCCGTTCACGCCCGGCAGCCCGGCTTTCAACTTTTGCAAGCTCATCGCCGGCTCAGAGGGAACATTGGCCCTGCTCACCGAAATCAAGCTGAACGTGGTGCCGCTGCCGCCCAAGGAAACAGGCTTGGTGTGCGTGCATTTCCAAACCATTGACGAAGCCCTGCGGGCCAATCTCATCGCCCTCAAATACAGCCCCTCGGCCAGCGAACTCATTGACCACTACATCCTCGAATGCACCAAAGACAACATTGAGCAGCGCAAGAACCGCTTCTTCGTGCAAGGCGACCCCGGTGCCATCCTGGTAGTGGAACTGGCCCGCGCCGACCGCGACGAAGTGGCCCGGCTGGCCGCCGAAATGGAGGCCGAGATGCGGGCTGCCGGGTTGGGCTACCACTATCCGGTGCTGTACGGCGAAGACACCAAGAAAATATGGACGCTGCGCAAGGCCGGGCTGGGTCTGCTCACCAACATGCCGGGCGATGCCAAGCCCGTGGCCGTCATTGAAGACACCGCCGTGGACGTGAACGACCTGCCTGCGTACATCCGCGATTTCAACGAAATCCTCAAAAAACACGGCCTGTACTCGGTTCACTACGCCCACGCCGGGTCGGGCGAGCTGCACCTGCGGCCCATCATTGACCTGAAGACCGAGGAAGGAAACCGGCTCTTCCGCACCATTGCTGAGGAAATCGCCCGGCTGGTAAAAAAATACGACGGCTCGCTGAGCGGCGAACACGGCGACGGCCGCCTGCGCGGCGAGTTCATCCCGTGGATGGTAGGGGAGAAGAACTACGATTTGTTCAAGCAACTCAAACGGACGTGGGATGCGGACAACATCTTCAACCCCGGCAAAATCGTGGATACGCCGCCGATGAACACCTCGTTGCGCTACACGCCCGGCCAGCAAACGCCGCAGTTCAAAACCGTGTTCAGCTTCAACCGTGAAAACGGCATCCTGCGCCACGCCGAGCAATGCAACGGCTCCGGCGACTGCCGCAAGACGCACCTGAGCGGCGGCACCATGTGCCCAAGCTACATGGCCACCCGCGACGAACGCGACACTACTCGCGCACGGGCGAATATCCTGCGTGAGTGGCTCTCAAGCTGGCTCACAAGCCCCCTCCCGGCCTCCCCCAAGGGGGAGGAGGAAAAAACTCCCTTCCCCCTGGGGGGAAGGGTCGGGGATGGGGGCTTCCCTTCCCTTGGGGAGGGGTCGGGGGTGGGGCCTCTCCCTTCCCCAAGGGAAGGGTTGGGGATGGGGCCTGCCTTCCCCATGCACGACAAGGAGATGGTCAAGTCGGTGAAGGAGGTGATGGACTTGTGCCTGCTGTGCAAAGGCTGCAAGAACGAATGCCCTTCGAACGTGGACGTGGCGAAGTTGAAGATGGAGTTTTTGCAGCACCACCACGATGCATACGGCGTGCCTTTCCGCAGCCGTTTGGTGGCAAACTTCGCCCGGCTGTCGGGCTTGGCGGCTTATGTGCCGTGGGCATACAACTTGGTGTTCAAGACCCCGGCGTTGCGGCGGATTGCCAACCGCATCGTCGGCTTCCACCCCGACCGCACCATGCCGCTGCTCGCACGTGTTACGTTGAAAAAATGGCACCGCAGGCGAGGTCAGAACTCAGAGGTCAGAACCCAGAACAATGCCGAAGGCAAGTCCGAACCGCAAGCAGGAACCCCCTCCTTGGGAGGGGGCAGGGGGAGGCCCGTTTACCTGTTCTGCGACGAGTTCACCGACTACAACGATACCGAGATTGGCAAGAAAGCCGTGCTGCTGCTCGAACGGCTTGGCTACCAAGTCGTGATTCCGAAACACGGCGAAAGCGGACGGGCTGCTCTCTCCAAAGGGCTTTTGCGCAAGGCCAAGGCAATCGCCGAACGGAATGTGACGCTGCTCAAGGACTTAGTGACCGACGAGTCGCCGCTGGTGGGCATCGAGCCGTCGGCCATCCTCACCTTCCGCGACGAGTATCCCGAACTGGTGGGCGAACACTTGCGCGAAGCGGCCCGCGAACTGGCCAAAAACACGCTGACCGTCGAGGAGTTTTTGGCCCGCGAACTGGATAAGGGCAGCATCCGCCCCGAACAGTTCACCACCGAGAAACGCTTGGTAAAGCTGCACGGTCACTGCCAACAGAAGGCCGTCGGTTCGCTGGTTCCTACCAAGCGGGTTTTGTCCCTGCCCGCCAACTACGAAGTGCAGTTGATTCCGTCGGGGTGCTGCGGCATGGCGGGCAGTTTCGGCTACGAGGCCGAACACTACAAGGTTTCGATGAAAATCGGCGAACTGGTTCTCTTCCCCGCCGTGCGCAAGCTGGCGGAGGAGGTGCTGGTGGCGGCCCCTGGCACCAGTTGCCGCCACCAGATACACGACGGCACCGGCCGGCGGGCCTTCCATCCGGTCGAAATCCTCTACGACGCGCTGCGGTGACAAACCTTCATAGGGTTCAAAACCCTATGAAGGTTGCGCCACGCGTTTCGGGCGTCTCAAATCGAAGAGCCCGCAATAGTGGGAACATTGCGTAACATCAGTTATTTTGTTGCCAACTGTTTGCATAGCCAAAAGCTAATTGCCAACACCTAATCAAACATCCACCAAGCCCTCATCCTTCAACAGACCGGCTAACGAAAAATTGTGCTTTTCCAATAGCACAATCTCCTTCGTCCAGTCCGAAGTGTACCAGTCCTGGTGTGGTCGGGCTACCATGATTTTTTTGATTCCCGTAAAAATCCAAATCACTTCCTTTACCCCGAATTCGAGCAGGTTTTGGGTCTTTTTTGCATAGTAGTTTTCATCCAGTAATCGGTTGGCTTCCGGCACATCGGCTTTGGTATCCACTTCAACCACAGCCAGCGGTGGAATTTCAAAATACTGGTTATTGATGGGTGTCTTCTTCAGGGTATCCCGGTCATAAATGGCAATGTCTGAAGAGAGGTTTGCACCTTTCTTCAGATGTAAACCTATTTCATTTGTATACACAAAATGGTCTTTATCATCCAGATTTCGGTACAAATACTTAAGTAAGCAAGAGATAATAGTGCCTTGAAGGGAGCTGCTTCCCATAATACTTTCAAATGTTTGTTTGCCTGAAATAACCTCCCGATACCCAGCATAGTAAATAGGAATTCCATCCATCTCTTCGTAAATCAGATGCTTGGGAATACTTTTATCGGCTTGGGTTTTCCGGTTGGTGCGGGAAGTGGCCGGTTTGGGTGTTTTCTTATGAATCGTCGTTTCCATCGTCTTTTTTGTTACGTTGTTAAAAATACATAGTTCTGAGGTGTAAAGCAATCGACTATGTGAAACTAATGTTTGACAAGCACTCACCGTTGGTTTGTAGTACACAGACCACGAGAACAGTGTCGGGGCATGTGTTATCATCCGTTTTGGACAAAAACCGCCCAAAACGGATGCGGCCTAATGCCCTGTGTGTCATCGGCGGCCAGTTATGCCGGGACGCGAAGCGTTTTGGGCAATTTTTGCCCAAAACGCTTCGTAATCTTCGCCTCTACTGTTGGGCAAAGCCGCACACTTTCTTACCTTTAGGGCTACACTTTTTTCCTGCCTAACCAACAAGCCATGAGAAGACATTCCTTGTTTTTTGCCGCTTCCGCGTGCTTTTTCCTCTGCGCGTGGTTGTCGGCTGCGGCGCAATCGCCCACGTTTCCGCGCAACGGCGTGTACGACGAACGTTCGCAACTTTACGCCTTCACCAACGCCACCGTCCACGTTGACTACCAGACCGTTATCAACAATGCCACGTTGGTGGTGCGCGGCGGCGTGGTGGAAGCCGTGGGAGCCAACGTAGCCATCCCGACCGGAGCCGTGGTGACCGACCTGAAGGGCCGTCACATCTACCCCGGCTTGGTGGATGTCTATGCCGACTACGGAATGCCCGAAGTCAAAAAGGAGCCGTTCAGTTTTGCCGCATTTTTCCTGCGCCCGCCGCAGTACGACACCGGCAAGAAAGGTGCGTACAACTGGAACGAATCCATCCGGCCCGAAAACTCGGCCGCCGACATCTTCGTGGCCGATGCCAAGAAAGCCGACGAACTCCGCAAAATGGGTTTCGGCACCGTGCTGACCCACAACCCCGATGGCATTGCACGCGGCACGGGTGCGGTGGTGCATCTGGGCGCAGGCAAGGAGAACGAAGTGTTGCTCAAGGCCAACGCCACCACACACTTCTCGTTCGACAAAGGCTCGTCGAAGCAAATCTACCCCGTGGCCCTGATGGGCTGCATCGCGTTGATCCGCCAAACGTATCTGGATGCCGACTGGTACAAGAAAGGCGGCGCGAAAATCGAACGGAACCTGTCGCTGGAAGCCTTTAACCGGCAAACGGCTTTGCCCGCCTTCTTCGAGGCGAACAACCGCCTGAACATCCTGCGGGCCGACAAAATCGGCGACGAGTTCGGCGTGCAGTACATCATCAAGACCAAAGGCGACGAATACGCCCGGCTTGACGAGGTGAAGGCCACTAACGCGCCGCTGGTGGTGTCGCTTGATTTCCCGAAACCCTACGATGTCGAAGACCCGCTCGATGCCGTGCTGGTGTCGCTGGAAGAGATGAAGCACTGGGAACTGGCCCCGACCAATCCCGCTACGTTGGCAAAAGCGGGTATCTCGTTTGCCCTCACCACCGCCGACTTGAAAAGCAAGGCCGAGTTTTGGCCCAACCTGCGCAAAGCCATTGAGCAGGGGCTTGACGAGAAAACAGCCCTGAAAGCCCTGACGGCCACGCCTGCCGCCCTGCTGAAAATGGAGAACCAAGTCGGGACTTTGAAAAAGGGCGCGTTTGCCCACTTCCTGATTACGTCCAAAGGGTTGTTCGACAAGGACAACGTGATTTATGACAACTACGTGGCCGGGCGGCGATACACCGTGACACCCATGCCCGACGTGGACATTCGCGGCGAGTACAACCTGACCGTCGGCAGCCAATCGTACAAAATGAGCATCGCCGGAAACCCCGAAAAGCCCGAAGTGAAAATCGGCGTGGCCGACACGGGCAAAGTGGCCGCCAAAGCGACGCTGAGCAACTCCTTGATGTCCATTGCCTTCAAAGCTGACAAGAAAGACAAAACCGACACCCGGCTCACCGGCTGGCTGAGTGGCAATAATCTAAAAGGCGAAGGTGTGCTGGCCGATGGGAAATCGGTGAAATGGAACGCCTCCCCCCAGCCCCCTCCGAAGGAAGGGGAGAAAAACACGCTCCAAAATAGTATCTCTCAAACCACCAAAACTCCCCCCCCTTCGGGGGAGGTTGGGAGGGGGCCGGGCGTTATCTATCCCTTCGTCGCCTTCGGCATGGAGACTAAGCTCAAAGCCGAAGACATGCTCATCAAAAACGCAACGGTGTGGACTTGCGATGCCGAAGGGAAGTTGGAAAACGCGGATGTGTTGGTGAAAAATGGGAAAATCGCCCAAATCGGAAAGAACTTGTCGGCAGCGGGTGTCAAGGTTGTTGACGGCACGGGCAAGCACCTCACGCCGGGCATCATTGACGAACACTCGCACATTTGCGCAGAGTCTATCAATGAATTGCAGGCTTCTACCGCCGAAGTCCGAATTGGCGACAACCTTGATTCTGAGGATATTAACATGTATCGTCAGTTGGCGGGGGGCACTACCGCCGCCCAGATTCTCCACGGCTCGGCCAATCCCATCGGCGGGCAGTCGGGCATCATCAAATTCAAGTGGGGCGAAGCTCCCGAAGCATTGAAAATCAAAGATGCGCCGGGTTTTATCAAATTTGCCTTGGGCGAAAACGTGAAGCAGTCGTCTTCGCAAACGTCCACCCGTTTCCCGCAAACGCGCATGGGTGTGGAGCAGGTGATGATGGACGCGTTCATCCGGGCCAA
>JALOMD010000534.1 GCA_025455595.1 Cytophagales bacterium
GCAAAATGTATTTTGCCACAAAATGAATGGTTTCCCTTTGCCGTTTTGGGCGTTTTTTGCTTAAAACGGAACAAAAATTCAGAATAGAAAACATCTTCTATGAAAACGCAAAATCCGCCTGCCAACACTGCTCCCCCTCCTTCCGAGGGGCTTGGGGGGAGGCCCATCCGCCTGTTTGTCGGTGTGCTGTTCATTTTCTCCGGCCTCATCAAACTCAACGACCCGGTGGGGACGAAAATCAAGCTGGAGGAGTATTTCGAGGTGTTCGCCGCCGACCTGCCGTGGGCGGCGGGGCTTTTCCATGCGTTGGTGCCGACGGCCCTGGTACTCGCTGTGGTACTGTGCGCCGCCGAAGTGGTGCTGGGCGTGGCGTTGCTGCTGCGCTACCGACTGAAAACAACCCTGTGGATTCTGCTCGGACTGATTGTGTTTTTCACGATCCTCACGTTCTACTCGGCGTGGTTCAACCGCGTCACCGACTGCGGCTGTTTCGGCGATGCCATCAAGCTCACGCCGTGGCAGTCGTTCGGCAAGGACGTGCTGTTGCTGACGTTGATTCTCGTGCTGATTTCCCGGCGCAACCGCCTCAGTAGCACCGCTTCGCCGCGTGCGGGGCTGGCGGTGGGCGTTTCGGCGGTTGCTTGCGTGTTAGTCGGTATTTACGCCATCGTTTTCCTACCGCCGTTCGACTTGCTGCCGTACAAAAAAGGCGACAACATTGCCGAAAACATGAAATTGCCGCCCAATGCGCCCACCGACGAGTTTGAAATCACCTACACGCTGAAAAACGCCGCATCGGGCGAAGCGCGGCAAATGACCGACAAGCAGTACATCGCCACCGAAATCTGGAAAGACACCACGTGGCAAATCGCCGAAACCTCGGAGCCGAAGCTGGTGCGGCGCGGCGTGCGGCCCAAAATCACGGATTTCTCGGTGACCACGCCCAAGGGCGAAGACGTGACGCAGCAGGTGTTCGCAGGCCGCAAGTTGCTCGTCGTCATGCGCGACGTGCGCCACGCCACCGAAAACGAACTCCGGGCCATCGGCGAACTCATTCGCGGCCTGCAAGGCAAGCCCGTTGAGGTGATGCTGCTCACCGCTTCGGACGGCAACCTGTTTGAAGAATACCGCCAAGAATACCAACTCACCGCGCCGTATTATTTCACCGACAACACCGTGCTGAAAACCATGATTCGCACCGACCCGGGCGTTTTGTTGTTACAAAACGGCACCGTGGTGGACAAATGGCCCGCCGCCAGCATTCCGTCGGCGGAGGCGGTGGGAGAGAAGTGAGAAGCGAGCTTTGTAAGTGGAAGCGTTTTGGACAAAAATTGCTCAAAACGCCTGTCCCTGAATCCGTCATTGCGAGCGGAACGAAGTGGAGCGTGGCAATCTCACAACCACAGGCTCGGCAATAGCATCAGGCACAGACGCGGTTAGTCCAATCCGAGCCTATGGGAAGCACGTTGGCCGAGCCTGTGGTTGGGAGATTGCCACGGTGTTTCGCCCCGACAAGTCGGGACAAGCTTTCGCTGCACGCCTCGCAAGGACGGACATTTCTTTACTTTACGCGTTTTGGGCGAATTTTGCCCAAAACGGCAAACCGCAAACGATAAACGCAAAACGATAAACGTTAAACGAATTTGGCCAAAACACGCACCGTCTATTTCTGTCAAAACTGCGGGCAGCAGTCGCCCAAGTGGTTCTCACCGACATCAGCTACACCGAAGAGCAGCGCGTCTTTACCCACGACAAAGAACTGAACCGCGTGCTGGGCGGCGGCATCGTACCCGGCTCGCTGGTGCTCATCGGCGGCGAGCCGGGCATCGGCAAGTCCACGCTCATGCTGCAAATCGCCACCAGCCTGCCGCTGCGCGTGCTGTACGTGTCGGGCGAGGCTGTTACTGTCGCCGCTGCCTCCGTTTTCATCCTCACCGAAACCAACACCCAGAACATTTTCCGGCAAATAGACGAACTGGAGCCGGAAGTCGTGGTGATTGACTCCATCCAAACGCTACAGTCCACACACATTGAGTCGGGGGCGGGTAGCGTGAGCCAAGTGCGCGAATGCGCTACCGAATTCATGAAGTACGCCAAGGAGAGCGGCGTGCCGGTGTTCATGATTGGGCACATCACCAAAGAAGGCACCTTGGCCGGCCCCAAAGTGCTGGAACACATGGTGGACACGGTGCTGCAGTTCGAAGGCGACCGGCACTTGGCCTATCGCATCCTGCGCACCACCAAAAATCGCTTCGGCAGCACCTCCGAACTGGGCATTTACGAAATGGTGGGCAACGGCCTCCGTGAAGTGTCCAATCCGTCGGAAATCCTGATTTCGCAGCGCGACGAAGAACTGAGTGGCATCACCATCGGGGCCATGCTCGAAGGCAACCGCCCGCTGCTGATCGAGATACAGTCGCTGGTGAGTCCGGCCACGTACGGCACACCGCAGCGCAGCAGCACCGGCTACGACACCAAACGCCTGCAAATGCTGTTGGCCGTGCTGGAAAAACGCGGCGGGTTCAAGTTGGGCACGCAAGATGTGTTCCTGAACATTGCGGGCGGCCTCAAAGTCGAAGACCCCGGCATTGACTTGGCCGTGTGTGCCTCGCTGGTGTCGTCGTACGAAGACATGACCATTTCGCCGAAGACGTGTTTCGTGGCCGAGGTGGGCTTGGGCGGCGAGGTGCGGGCCGTGAACCGCATCGAAAACCGGATTGCCGAGGCGGCCAAGCTGGGTTTCAAGGAAATCTACATCTCGAAATACAACCTCAAAGGCCTGAACGTGGACAACTTTGACATCCACATCCACGCCGTGTCTCGGCTGGACGAGCTTTTCGGAAGGCTGTTCGGGTAATGAGCAGATACGGAAACGAGCAAAAAACATATTCCCATCCGCAGCATTTTTTATCGTTTTGAGCAAAAATTGCCCAAAACGCCAAGATAGTTCAAAACTCTTCCCCCTTGGGGGGAAGCCGGGAGGGGGCCGCCGCCGCACATCTGTCTCGTTTAAGCAAAAACAAACCGTTAAAGACTTTCACCGCTTTGGAATCATTCACGCATTCAGTCATTCAGTCATTCAAAATCGTCGAATGCCCCCGCGATGCCATGCAGGGGTTTGCACGGATGATTCCGACGGAAACCAAAGTAGCGTACCTGAACCAATTGCTGCGCGTAGGTTTTGATACGCTGGACTTCGGCAGTTTTGTATCGCCGAAAGCGGTGCCGCAAATGGCTGACACCGAGGCGGTTCTGCGACAATTGGATTTGTCGGCCACCCGCACGCGGCTGCTGGCTATCGTCGCCAACCGTCGGGGAGCCGAGCAAGCCGCCGGTTTTGATGAAATCAGCGATGTGGGCTTCCCATTGTCGGTTTCCGAGACCTTTCAGCAGCGCAACACCAACAAATCCATCGCCGAGGCACTGGCCGAGGTGGCCGACATCCAGAACCTGCTCGCGGCCAAGGGCAAAACGCTGGTTGTCTATCTGTCAATGGCGTTCGGCAATCCTTACGACGACCCGTACGATACTGAACTGGTTTCCCGTCTCGCCGAGCAAGTCATTGAGCTGGGTGTCAGCACGTTGGCTCCGTCCGATACCGTTGGAGCGGCTACGCCGGAAGGCATCGGCACGCTGTTTCGGCAATTGTTGCACGACTTCCCGAATGCTACTTTCGGGGCACACCTGCACGCCACGCCGCAAACGGCCGCCGAGAAAATCGTCGCAGCCGTAGATGCCGGTTGCCGCCGCCTCGACGGTGCGTTGCGCGGCTTCGGCGGCTGCCCGATGGCAAAAGACGACCTCGTCGGCAACGTGCCGACGGAAAACATTGTCGCTTTTTTGGAGTCGCAATGGTTAGCGACCGGCTTGAACCACACTGCCTTCACCGAAGCGTGGCAAATGGCGGGGCAAGTGTTCGGCGGCCCCCTCCCGGCCTCCCCCGAAGGGGGAGGGGTTTTGAAATGACAAAGGCGTTTTGGGCAATTTTTGCCCAAAACGCCACCCGAACCACTAACGACTTGCGACTTACCACTAACGACTGACCACTTTTTCCCAAATGACCTCAACCATACTCGAAACCCTGAACCGGGAAATTGCCGGACTTGCCTACGGCCAGCATCCGCCCGAACTCTACGAGCCTATCCGTTACATCATGTCGCTGGGCGGCAAGCGGTTGCGGCCTGCGCTGACGTTGTTGAGCAGTGCCTTGTTCACCGACCAATGGGCGCAATTCGCCAAGCCCGCCATTGCCGTGGAGGTGTTCCACAACTTCACGCTCATGCACGACGACATCATGGACGCGGCCCCGCTGCGGCGCGGCCAGCCCACCGTACATCAGAAGTGGAACCCGAACGTGGCCATCCTGTCGGGCGACGTAATGCTGGTCTGCGCCTACGAACTGCTGCTCGAAGCCGAACACCGCAAACTGCCGACGATTCTCAAAAAATTCAACCGCTGCGCCGCCGAGGTGTGCGAAGGCCAGCAGTTGGACATGAATTTTGAACGCCTGCCCACCGTCCCGGAAGCCGACTACCTGAACATGATTCGGCTGAAAACGGCGGTGCTGCTGGGTTTCAGTCTCGAACTGGGCGGCATTTTGGCCGATGCCCCGACGGCCCAAACCGACTTGCTCTACGAAACGGGCGTAGCCATCGGCACGGGTTTTCAGTTGAAAGACGACCTGCTGGACGTGTTCGGCGAGCAGGCCAAGTTTGGCAAGCAGGTGGGCGGCGACATCATTGCCAACAAAAAGACTTTTCTGCTCATCAAGGCGTTGGAACTGGCCCAAGGCGACACGGCGACCACGCTGAACCGCTGGCTGCAAGCCGTTGATTTTGACGCGACGGAAAAAGTGCGAGCCGTGACCGACGTGTACAACCGACTCAACATCAAGGCATTGGCCGAAAACAAAATGAACGAACACTTCGCCTACGGCCTCCGCTGCCTCGACGCATTGGACGTACCCGAAACCCGCAAACAACCCCTCCGTGATTTTATCGAGCAGCTCATCCACCGGGAAAGTTAATTCAGGTCAGAGTTCAGAAGTCAGAGGTAAGAACGGCGTTTTGAGCGTTTTTTACTCAAAACGGCCCGTAGCATCCTTGACACAAATCACTGTGACTGTTTAAGATTTTCTGTTTTGGGCAAAAAATGCCCAAAACGTCCGTCTGTAGGGGCGGGGCTTGCCCCCGCCCTTGTTTCCCACAGGTACGGATGGCCC
>JALOMD010000535.1 GCA_025455595.1 Cytophagales bacterium
AAAACGCCAGTGAATTCCTGCCAACCGCTACCTCTACTGCCGCTGCCAATTGCCACTGCCCACTTTTGCCTGACCTCTTATCTCTGACTTCTGACCTAACATTCAGTCTCTTCGGAAAAAGGGGAAACTGCCCACCGGCGGGCGGTTTTCGTTGTCACGAGCCAAGAAAAACGCCGCCCAGTCGAACAGGCAGACGGCGTACAGGCTTAAATCGAGCAGCGTGGTGCCGTGCGTCAATCTCACCTCGGCCACGCCGCCGGATGCCGGTACCACTTTTTGTCGCACGGTTTCCATGCACTGCGTCGTCTCCGGCGAGTCGGCGGGAGTGGTCAGCAGCACGACCGTCGTGTGCGTCAGCGTGTCTTCCGGGTGCCGCCACGCCGACAGTTCGGCGCGGCCCGGTTCAGGGAAAACGTTGACGTGGGCCAATTGCTGGCATTGGCGGCTTAGTTGCTGCTGAAAACGCCGCAAAACCGCCCCAAACGCAGCGTCAGCATAAACTACAGGCAACTTGCGACCAAGGCCTAACGCCAAGTTTTCGGCACCGTCTTGGATGAAATATTCGCGTTTGTCAAACAAAGCGACGGCTTGCTGCCATTCGGCTGTCATGTTTTGGGAAAGTACGCCAAAACGCTGCAAAAGGGCACATAATTGGACAAGCAAATATGCAATGGGTGGCTGCGGAAAGTGCCCCAAGCCCGGAACTTCCGCCACGGCCAAGACAGGGTTTCCGCCGCTTGCAGAAGTTGCGTTTTGGGCAAAATTCAGCAAAAACCCGCCGCCTGTCACACAAGCCAGCATCGCTCCGCGTTGCACCGCTTCTTTTGCCGCCTCGTTTGTCTCCACATCGTCGCCGCTGAAAGAGACGGCAATGACCAACGTATGCGGGCCGACAAACGCGGGCAACCGGGAAGATTGCCAAACCGACACCGGCACCGCCGATTCGCGGACGGCCCAGCCAGCGACGATTTCGGCGGCTGTCGCCTCGTCGTCCGTCCCGACCAGCACTACGTTTCGTATTTGTCGCGGCGGCATGGCCATCGGCTGTTGTTCGCACCAAGCCAAACCCCGCCGCAACTGTACCAGATAGCTTTCGAGGAAGGGTCGGGTCATGGGTTTGTGAGTGGTAAGTCGTGAGTGGTAAGTCGTAAGTAAGTGGCTACGTTTTTGCCAGTTGGGGTATAAAGGTTAGGTTTTTGAGATTTTGTTTAAAAAGCGTTTTGAGCAAAAATTGCCTAAAACGCCATAAAATACCCGTCATTGCGAGGCCCTGAGTAAAACGAAGGGCCGTGGCAATCTCGTTGTCACAGGCCCGGAGAACGGCTCTACCCGAGGCTCGCGTAACTCCCATGCCACGGCGTGGCAGGCGTGAGAGATTGCCCCGACGAGTCGGGATAGGCTTTCGCTTCGCTCGCAATGACGCTTCAACGATAAACGCAAAACGTTAAACGTTAAACGAATGTCCCGCACACGTTCCACCGGAAATCATGGCGAGCAACTGGCGGCCAACTTGCTGGAAGCCAAGGGATTTGTGATTGCCGAACGCAATTTCCGGCACCGTCGCGCCGAGGTTGACCTGATTGTGCGGCAAGACAAGCTGCTCGTTTTCGTGGAGGTGAAAACCCGTTCGGGCACGGATTTCGGCGAGCCGGAAACGTTTGTCACGCCCAACCAACGCCGCCTCATCCATTCCGCCGCCGACGCGTACATCCACCAAACCGACTGGCTGCACGACATCCGCTTCGACATCATAGCCATCACCCTCGGCCACCCGCCCGACGTGCTGCACATTGAGGATGCGTTCTACTAACGTTTAGCGTTTTGGGCAATTCTTGCCCAAAACGCCTTTGATTCTGTTTTTCCTGTTAATCCTGTAAACCCTGATTCTGACAAATACGCCAAGAACGGTAAACGCAAAACGTTAAACGTTCCTGTCCAGCTTTTCCTTCATTTGTTGCCACAGTTCGCGGCCGCTGGGTAGCCAGTCGGAGGTCTTTTCGATGACGGTCGGAGCCAGCGGCTGTACCACCGGATACACCACCGTGTCGCGGCGGGCATCGGCGGAAATGCGGATGCCGATGGAGGTGACCAACCAAATGAATACGCTGGCTCCGAAGGCCCACAGCAAAAGCCCCACCGTGGCCCCGGCAATGCTGTCGAAACTGCCGATGAGGGTGTATTTCCACGAGTTGCGCAGCATTTGCCCGAGTTTGTTCACCAAAAACACAATCGGGAAAAACAGCACCGAGAAGCCGATGTACGGCAGCACGCGGTCTGGCACGCCGCCCAAATACGGCGATATCCAAGCCATGCCCACGCCGAGCAACTGAAACCCGGCCACCACCGCAATCACAAATGCGGCAATGGCCACCAGCGACATCAGCAGGCCTTTGCGGTAGCCGCTGTAAGCCCCCCAAATCAGCGGCAGCAGCAGCACAATGTCTAAAGTCTTCATGATCGGTCTTGAGTAGTGGGTCTTGGGCAGAGGGCATGGAGCTTAGAGCTTAGAGCATGGGGCATGGGGAAAAGCGTTTTAGGCAAATTTTGCTTAAAACGCCTTTTACTCATTGCTCTTTGCTTATTGCCCCCTGCCCCACGCCCTCTGCCCCATGCTCTCTGCTTTTTCAACGCCGAAATTTACATGAATCCGCGTACTTTGCACGAAACGAAAGCATGAAGCATGGAATCGAATCTATTGAACGGACTATTTGAGCCGGAGTTGCTGGCCGAAATAGAGAGAAACGCGAAACTGGTGTCCATCAAAGCCGACGATGCGCTGCTTGACATCGGGCAGGCCATCAAAGCCGTGCCGATTGTGGTGTCGGGTTGCCTGAAAGTGTCGCGCATGGACGAAGACGGCCGCGAGCTGCTGCTCTATTACATCACCCCCAACGAAAGCTGCGCCATGACGTTCACGTGCTGCTTGGAGCGGCACGCCAGCGAAATCAAGGCGGTGGCCGAAGAAGACACCACGCTGCTGGCCGTCCCGGTGACGGTGATGGACGAGTGGCTGGTGAAATTTCCGTCGTGGAAGAACTTTGTGATGCGTACCGTCCGGGAGCGGTTTCAGGAATTGCTCAAAACCATTGACCAAATCGCCTTCCAAAAGCTGGACGAACGGCTGGTGCAATACCTCAAAGACAAGTCGGCGGCCACGGGCACGGCACTGATTCATTTGTCGCACGAACAGATTGCCAACGAACTGGCTACGTCGCGGGTGGTGGTGTCGCGGCTGCTGAAAAAGTTAGAGAACGAAAACAAACTGCTGCTTTACCGCCACCAAATCAAGCTGTTGCGCGGCTTGTTGGATGCTTGAGGAATTGCCAGAACCGTGATTCGTAGGATTCAAGGATTAACATGATTTACTTTCTTTAATCAAGGCAATCCTCAAATCCTACGAATCACGGTTCAGACAGGTTAAACGCATTTAAAAATACTTGAGAACATTCGCGAGGTACTCGTCAGACCAACCGGCCATTTTTCTCCTATTTTTGATACTTTCTTTGTCTTGCCGAGCGGGTTCTTTGCCTGTCTTCCGCAAAGGTAACATCCAATTGCCAGTGCAAGCAGTTTTCGATGCTCCAATGCCGACGAACCAGACTGTTGAACTCCTTGGGTCCAAGAGCCAGGCTGCTCAAATAAAAGCGAGACTCGGTAGTGATTTTCCCGTCGATTTCCCTTTTGGACTCGACCATGACAATGCTTTTCAGATGCGACCAGCCAGCCAAACCGTCATAGAGTGCCAGGTTGTTCTCCACATGGCAGGTACGGGTCTCGATACGGCCACTGCCGAAGTCAATGTGTTCACTGCAAGGCAGTTGCGAGCAGATCCGCTGCATTCTTTCACGGACTTGCTCATGGATCTGCTTGTTGTTTCCCTTCAAGGCCAGCAGGTAGTTGCCTCCTTTGTTGACAATCAGGTCGGCGTTCTTTTGCCGGCAGGCAATCGCATCAATGCTGACCAAACTGTCGGACAGGTCAAGGCTGCCGAGCAGTTCGGGGATGGCTGTTTTCTCGTTGGATTTGCTGTCCACCTTGGCTTGTCCCAACACCAGGCGATGCTCGGCCACCCAGGCACTGACCAGGCAAATGCCCGACTTTTTGTGGCCTGCCTTGGCCGTGCCGCAAAGCACCTTGCCGTCCACGCTGATGTGGGTGAGTTCTTTTTCAAGACAGGAAAGAATCTGTTTCGACCACCGGTGAAGAGACTCGGAAAACCGCTCTTTGTCCAGGAACCTGAACACACGGTTGAACGTGTCGTGCGAGGGAATCCCGTTGGGCAAGGCCAAAAAACTGCCCAAAAAACCGATCTTTTGGCGACCATACGTGGCAATTTCCTCGAAATCGTTGGCCCCACACACCACCGCACAGACCGAAATGGCCAAAATGTCAACCAATCGGTGCTTTTTCCGCCGATTCAGCCGGAAATCAGGCACCTCCCCGAAAAATTTGTCAAAGTCCATCCGGCAAAGTTCCTGTTTTTGACTTTGCCTATCGTAATTTTAATGCGTTCAACCTGCGGTTCAGACGAATTGTAACTTTTGTAACTGACACGGGCCTGCCCGGTGTCGTAGCTTTGTCGTGTAATCAATCACTCACCTTTAACTACCTACGACAATGCAAAAGAACATGGGATCCGCCGACAGAATCATCCGGCTGCTGATGGCTGTAGCCGTTGTCATTCTCTATTTCACCGGGCAAATCAGCGGCTTGGTGGCAATCATCCTGCTGATATTCGCCGGTGTATTCGTCTTGACGAGTTTTATGGGCTTCTGCCCGCTGTATGCGCCTTTCCGTTTCCGCACCAACGGCAAAGGGCATGGAGCATAGGGCGTGGAGCGTGGAGCATGGGGAAAAGGCGTTTTAGCCGAAATTTGCCCAAAACACCCATGCCCTCTGCCCCATGCTCAAGACCCAAGACTCACTACTCAAGACCAAAAGCTTATGACACACGAAATAGAAACCCTTTGGATGGGCAAGATGCAATTCAACGCTTTGGTGAACGGCCATACGGTGACAATGGATGCCCCGGCCCGCGTGGGCGGCGAAGACCACGGCCCTATTCCCAAGCCCCTTGTGCTTGCCGCGTTGTCGGGCTGCACGGGCATGGACGTGGTGGCGATTTTACGGAAAGCCAACCGGCAAGTCTCCGATTTTTCGCTGAAGGTCTCCGGCGAATTGAGCAAGCAGCCTCCGATTGAATATACGGCTGTACACTTGGTTTACGAACTGAAAGGCGATGCCGCTGACGAGCAGGCCGCGTTGGACGCGGTTACGGATTCGCAGGAGAAATACTGCGGCGTGAGCAACATGCTCAAGAAGATAATGCCCGTCACGTGGGAAGTGGTCTATAACAACGTCCGCATTTTCACCAACAAGGCGGAAGATTTGGTTTCCGCCCAGTGAATCCCACACAGCAACTTTGGCAAAGGTATTACCGCTGAATTAGCCCTGCGAAAACCCTTGCCAGAGTTTTATTGACAATTTACACTGAAATAGGGCTTTCGCTTTGTCTAACTCATCGCGAAAAATCCTTGCGTCTTTGCGCCCTTGCGGTCTATTTTTTACCGCTAAGGCGCAAGGACGCGAAGAAAACACGCGATTTTATTTGGCAAGTCTTCGGCAGTGCGTTTCTTACTCAAGACCAAAGACCCAAGACTCATGACTTTTTAGAATTATTTCCTCACAAAACCACCAAACAAACATGCTCAACGCCCTCAAAAACCTGTTCGGCTCCGGCACGCCGACCGACTACGCCAAGCTGATTGAAAACGGTGCCCAAATTGTGGACGTACGCACCAAAGAGGAATACCAAGGCGGCCACATCAAAGGCTCGCTGAACATACCGCTGAACACGCTGGCCAAAAGCCTGTCGCGGCTCGACAAGACGAAGCCGGTCATTACGTGTTGCGCGTCGGGAATGCGCAGTGCTTCGGCAAAAAGCATCTTGGAAACCAACGGTTTCGGCGAGGTGTACAACGGCGGCGGCTGGGCCAAGTTGCAGGGGAAACTCTAACGGGCGTTTTGGGCAAAAAACGCTCAAAACGCCGACTATTCCATCATTCACTCATTCAAAATTGAAGCCCGTGCGTTGCGACAGGATTTGCAAGTCCA
>JALOMD010000536.1 GCA_025455595.1 Cytophagales bacterium
AGTCGTTAGTGGTCAGTCAAAAAACTGCAAGTGAGTGAACATCGGATGCTCGTAGGGGTTTTTGTGCGTCAAAAACAACGCAAACCAACTCCTGTCAGGTGCTTGGTTTTGCACAAACCTACGCCATTGTTTTGGGAAAGTCCAGCCGTTGGCCGTTGTGCGCTGCGCCAAAGTTGCGTAGCTTGCGGAGACTGGATTCGTTTGACTTTTAACGTTCGCTGCCGGGCGTTTTGGGCGAAATTTGCCTAAAACGCCCGCACAATTACCACTTTTTCAAAAAGTGGTAATTGTAGGACTTTCGCTTGCACGAAAAAGAGGCAGGCTTTGTAGCTCCGAATGTTATTCGGAGTCCCACGCCGTAGCGTGGGTTTTCTGCGGCAAAACACGCTTTCGCGTGTTCTCCGAATAACATTCGGAGCTACAAGCGAAAGTCATAACTTGTTTGAATACACAAGACCCAAGACTTTTTAATACAAAAGATGGCCTCATTCCTAAGAAAACTGCAAGACCGTTGGGGGGTGACCAGTGTGTGGCAGGTGTTGGTGATTCTGGCGGTGTTTGCGCTGACGGGCTTCACGGCCATGTACATCAAGCGGCCCATTTTCGCGTGGCTCGGCTTGGACGAAAACGACCCTTGGTGGCTGCGCACGCTGGTTTGGTTAGTGACGGTGCTGCCCGCCTACCAAGTGCTGCTGCTGATGTACGGGTTTTTGCTGGGGCAGTTCACATTTTTTTGGAATTTCGAGAAGCGGATGTTTGGGCGGATGAGGAAAAAGCCCCACCCCGGCCCTCCCCAAGGGGAGGGTGAATAAACGCCGACTCACGTAGCACATGCTTTAGCCTGTGCGAAACCCAAAGGGTTTCCTTGGAACAGCGTAAACATAAATGCGAAATAGTAGGTTTTCACTGGTTAAAACCCGCCTTCGGCGGCGCACAGGCTAAAGCATGTGCCACGAACAGAGCGTTTTGGGCGTTTTTTGCCCAAAACGCCTTTCCGCATTCCAATTTCCGTATTCCGAAATCAGTTCATCCACCCCTTCACCTCGTCCAAGCTCGGCAGTTTGGCTTCGATTTTCAGCTTTTTGCGCATTCCGCCCAAGTCGTTGAAGAGCTTGTTCGGGTTGGCGGCCTTGAAGTCGGCGAACGTGGCGAAGGGCATTTTCAACAGCACCGGAACCCACTCTTCGGGCACACCGGCGGCGCGGTAGTCTTTGTCCGTAGGCGCGGCGATTTTCGCCTCGGGACGCATCTGCGGGAAAAATATCACCTCCTGAATCGAAGGCTGGTTGGTCATGATCATCGTGAGGCGGTCAATGCCGATGCCGATGCCCGCCGTGGGCGGCATGCCGTATTCCAAGGCCCGCAGGAAGTCCTCGTCCAGTGCCATCGCCTCCACATCGCCGCGTTCGGCCAGGCGGAGTTGGTCTTCAAACCGCTCGCGTTGGTCAACCGGGTCGTTCAGTTCCGAGTAAGCGTTGCAGATTTCCTTGCCGTTGCAGATGGCCTCGAAGCGTTCCACCAAGCCCGGTTTGCTGCGGTGTTTCTTCGTCAGCGGGGACATCTCCACCGGATAATCCGTAATGAACGTCGGCTGAATGAGGTTCGGCTCCACCTTGGCTCCGAAAATCTCGTCAATCAGCTTGGCCTTGCCCATCGTGTCGTCCACGCCAATGCCTATTTGCTGCGCCGTGTTCCGGAGTTCGGCTTCGTCCATCACCGACACGTCAATGCCCGTGTGCTCTTGAATCGCTCCGAAAATCGTGAGGCGTTTCCACGGGCGTTGGAAGTCAATCGTGTTTTCGCCCACCTGCACCTGCGTTGTGCCATGCAAGTCCAACGCCACTTTTTCCACCATTTCCTCGGTCAGGTTCATCATCCATTCGTAATCTTTGTAAGCCACGTACAACTCAATCATGGTAAATTCCGGATTGTGCGTACGATCCATGCCTTCGTTGCGGAAATCCTTGGCAAACTCAAACACGCCGTCGAAGCCGCCCACGATTAGCCGCTTGAGATACAGTTCGTTGGCGATGCGCAAGTACAGCGTCATGTCCAGCGTGTTGTGGTGCGTCACAAACGGACGCGCCGCCGCCCCGCCGTGAATGGGCTGCAAAATCGGCGTTTCCACTTCAAGGTAACCTTTGTCGGTCAGGTACGTGCGCATCGAGTTCACCAACTGCGACCGTTTCAGGAAAATGTCACGTTTTTCGGGATTCACGATCAAATCCACGTACCGCTGGCGGTAGCGTTGCTCCGGGTCGGTGAAGGCATCGTAGGTTTTCGTTTCGCCGTTTTCCTCCACCACGCGCGGCATCGGCAGCGGCCGCAGCGACTTGGTGAGCAGCTTGAAATCCGTGACGTGGACGGTGATTTCGCCCGTTTGCGTGGTGAACACGTAGCCGTGTACGCCGATGATGTCGCCGATGTCGAGCAACTTCTTGAAAACCGTGTTGTACAGCGTTTTGTCTTCGCCGGGGCATAGGTCGTCGCGGCGGAAGTAGAGCTGCATCCGGGCGGTGGCATCCTGCAACTCTACGAACGAGGCACTGCCCATGATGCGGAAGTTCATGATGCGGCCCGCCAGCGAAATGCTTTTGTAGTCGGTTTTGCTACGTTCGTAGTTTTCGAGGATGTCTTGGATGGTGGCATTGACCTCGAAGCCTTCCGCCGGAAACGGGTCAATGCCAAGCTGTTGCAATTGCCGTACTTTGTCGCGGCGGATGACTTCTTGTTCGCTGAGTTGCATGGATTCGTTTATCGTTTTGCGTTTACAGTTTGCCATTCCCGCCGATTGCGGGATTTTCAATTTGGGCGTTTTTTGTCAGAATCAGGATTTTCAGGATTGACAGGAAAAACAGGATAGAATTGCTATTGGCTAATAGCCAATAAACAAAGTGTTACGTGAGACTCAGACAGACTTTCTTTGAACCAAGAAGCGTTTTAGGCAAAAATTGGGAAATCCCGCGATAGGCGGGAACGGCCAAAACGCAATCTATAACTAACTGATTATCAATCTATAGAAAATCAATGTAAAAACCCATGCGGACATTAGTCTGCGGACAAGAGGCTCGGTTCGAGAATGAGCGGGTAATCCTGTTTTTTCTGCTAATCCTAGGAATCCTGATTCTGATTTTGGCCGTTCCCGCCTATCGCGGGATTTCCCAATTTTTTCCCAAAACACCTTGTATTCAATTCCTGTTCGGTTTTTGGGCTGGCAAAGGTAAGGGCTTCGTGTGCGAAAACAAAAGCCGGGCCAGCGGCGGCGGCCCCCTCACCCCCGTCCCTCTCCCAGCGGGAGAGGGGTGTTTCGGGATTAGCCGAGCCTGTTCTCCGAACGCGCCGGGAACGAAAGGCTGGTTTGGTTGAAAGGTCACCCCTCTCCCGCTGGGAGAGGGGGCGGGGGTGAGGGGCCGCCGTTTTGGGCAAAATTTGCCCAAAACGCTTCCTTGTCCTGAATCGCAGATTCGCACGGATGACACAGATTTCGCGGATAGGTTTTTGGGCA
>JALOMD010000537.1 GCA_025455595.1 Cytophagales bacterium
GTGGCGTTCGGCTTCCCGATTGGGCACGAGCCAAGCAACGAGGCGGTTGTCTGCGGCCATACGTACCTATTGAAAATCAGCGGATTAGAGGCCCTATTGGAACCAGAGCCTCACCCCCGGCCCCTCTCCCAAGGAGAGGGAAATGTTTCGAGATTGGCCGAGCCTCCCATCTGAACGTGTTTGGAACAAACGGCTCGTATGGTTGAAGAGTCACCCCTCTCCCGTGGGAGAGGGGCCGGGGTGAGGCCCCTCAGCGTTTCAGGCAAAAAACGCCCAAAACGCCAACCTGCAACCTTCCAACCTTGAACCTGTAACCTTAAAATCGTACTTCAAAGTGCAGCATACTTTCGACCTAAAAAACCTCAGCATTCCTGAATGCCAAGGACTTTTGCAAAGCTTGGTGGTGCCGAGGCCCATCGCCTTGGCCAGCACCGTTGACAAGGCGGGCAACGTAAACCTCAGCCCGTTCAGTTTCTTCAACCTGTTCGGCCTCAATCCGCCGGTGGTCGTTTTCTCGCCGTCCCGACGCGGCCGCGATGCCACCACCAAGCACACCCTCGAAAATGTGCTGGAGGTGCCTGAAGTGGTGATAAACATCGTGAACCACCGCATTGTGGAGCAGACTTCGCTGGCGAGTGTGGAATACGAAAAAGGCGTGGACGAATTTGGACGAATTTGTGAAGGCGGGCTTTACGCCGGTGAAGTCGGAACGAGTGGCTCCGCCGCGCGTGGCCGAAAGTCCGGCCAGTTTGGAGTGCCGCGTCATGCAAGTGCTGTCGCTGGGCGAAGGCGGCGGGGCGGGTAACTTGGTGGTGTGCGAGGTGCTGCTGGCACACGTGGACGGCGCGGTGCTGGACACGGACGGCAAGCGGGCCAATCCGTACCTGCTCGATGCCGTGGCCCGCATGGGCGGCGACTACTACGCACACGCCAACGGCCCGGCCATTTTCACCGTGCCCAAGCCGAACCAGAAGAAAGGCATCGGCGTGGACGTGATTCCCGAAAGCATTCGCAACAGCCGCGTGCTGACGGGCAACAACTTGGGCCGCCTCGGCAACGTAGAACAACTGCCTGACGCAGAATCCGTTGCGGCATTTGCTCATGCCGAGCCGCGCATCCAAGAAGTGCTCCGCCGTTTTGCCAACCACCGCGAGTCGCTGGAAGACCATTTGCACCAATTGGCCCAGGAATGGCTGGAAGCCGGCGACGTGGAAGCGGCCTGGAAGACGTTGCTGCAAAGCGTTTAGCGTTTTTCGTTTAACGTTTTCAGTCTTCGGTTTACCGTTGGGCGTTTTGGGCAATTTTTGCATAAAACGCCCGACCGTAGGGGCGGGGCTTGCCCCCGCCCTGTTTGGCACAGGCTCGGCCAAGGATTATCCGTATCTGTACCGGACGTATTGGGCGGAATCATGCCCCGACGCGTTCGTGTCGTGGAACGACTGAGGCATCGCCTCCTGCGAATCTTCACATGGGGGCGTGCCACGACTAACGGGCCGGATGAAATAGTCGTAGGCATGACACAGACTACGGCCACGAGTAATGACATCCCAGTCATGCCACGACCTACGCCGTTTTGGGCAAAAATTGCCCAAAACGTTGAACAGCAAACCCGCCAATTAAACGGAAAACCGTGAACCGGAAACCGTAAACGATTCGTTACAAAGACAAAAGGCGAAAAGGAAAGATTTTGCGCTTATCGAAACATCAAAAATCGGTTATTTGCATTCGTGCTTCGTACTTCGTAAATCGTACTTCAAAATCATGGCAAACACCGTCGCTTCCGGCAAAATATTGAAAGACCACAACCTGCGGCAAACCGCCTGCCGTGAGGAAGTGTTGGCGTTTTTCCTGGAAAAGGAAACTGCCCTGTCGCACGCCGACTTGGAGATGCACCTGACTCCCGCCTACGACCGGGTGACGCTCTATCGCACGCTGAAAACATTCCTTGATGCCGGGTTGGTGCACAAAGTGCTGGACGACGAAGGCGGAGCCAAGTACGCCCTCTGCCGTAGCCACCACACCGACCACCAGCACGCCGACAACCACGTGCATTTCAAGTGCCTCCGTTGCGGCACCACCAGTTGCCTCGAACAAACCTCCATACCCGTCGTTTCGCTCCCCGAAGGCTACTTCGGCACCGATTTCCACCTGCTTGTGCAGGGCATTTGCCGCGCTTGCGCTGCCCAGAATTGAAGTTTGCGGGCAAATATTTTTGTCGCGTTTTTTTCCAGCTACGAATCAAGATTTTTTTGACAGGATTCCAAGGTGAACAATATTTCCCAATCAAGGCAATTCTTGAATCCTACGAAACGCGAGTTCGGCGAAGCCAACCATGGCTCTGACAAAGCCGTTTTGGGCAAAAATCGCCCAAAACGCCTTGCGGGCCAACGATTCGTCCCCCAGTCGCTTCGCTGAATCTCCGATTTCCGCAATCCCCGTTCCGCATTCTGATAAACCTTATCTTGCGGCCCGTAACCTTCCGAAAACATTTCCGTGATTGATATCTATCAACGACGCACCGCCGACTTCGAGGCGCAGGCGACTCAGTTGCACAGTCTTTTCAACCGCGTGGCTTGGCTGCGGGTGGGCGTGTTTCTGACAGGTATAGCCTTGACCTGGGTGACGTACCAAGCCGTGAACCCTTGGTTGGCGGTTGGCATCGGCTTGGCTTTCACCGTCTTGTTCTTTGCAACCTTGCAGTGGCACAACCGCATCGCCTACCAGCGTAACCACGCGCGTTTTTTGGCGCAAATCAACCGCGAGGAAGTGCAGCGGCTACAGGGCAAGTACCAACCCGCGTACACCGGCCAACCGTTTGCCGACCCGCACCATCCGTACACCGGCGACTTGGACATTTTCGGGCCGCATTCGTTGTTCGTGCTGCTCAACCGCTGCCAAACGGCGGTAGGTGGCGAAATGCTGGCCCGCTGGCTGCAAAAAGCCGCTCCCGCCGACGAAATCCCCGTCCGCCAAACAGCCGTGGCCGAACTTGCCGCCGCCCTCGACTGGCGGCAGCAGTTGCAAGCCACGGGTCGCCACCACCCGGACAACCCGGCCCACGCCCGGCTCATCAGCGACTGGCTGGATGCGCCGCCGACCCGACTGCACACCAATCGTTGGCTGGTTGTTGCCACTTACGCGTTGCCGCTGCTCATGGCCGCCGCCATCGGGCTGGCTGTTTTCGACGAATCCGTCACGTATCATTTGCCGATGGCCGTGGCCTTGCTCAACATCGGCGTGGTAGGGCTGGTGAACAAACGTGTCAAGCATCTGACCGAGCAAGCCTACGAAACCAGCAAGCCCCTGCGCGGCTATGCCGATTTGCTGCGGCTGGTCGAGCAACATCCGTTCCGAGCGGAAAAGCTGATTGCACTGAAGGCCGCCTTGGCTTCGGAAGGCAATCGGGCTTCGGAAAAAATCGAACAGCTATCCGGCATATCCGGCAACCTGATGGCGGCGCACAACCCGTATTTCGGGCTGCTGGCCAACGGCTTGGTGCTGTGGAACCTGTACTGGGCCATCCGCCTCGAACGCTGGAAAGCCAAGACCCAAACCGACCTGCCCCGCTGGCTCGATGCCTTGGCCGAAACCGAAGCCCTGTGCAGTTTGGCCGGTTTCGCACACACAGCCCCCTCCCAGCCTCCCCCCAAGGGGGAGGAGCAAAAACTCCCTCCCCTTGGAGGAGGGTCGGGGTGGGGCTTCCCCGTCCTTAGAGAGGAGCCGGGAGGTTCGCTTTTCTTCTCCGCCCGCAACCTCGGCCATCCGCTGATTTTGCGCGAGAAACGGGTTCTGAACGACTTTACGCTGGTCGGGACGGGTCGGACGGGCATTGTCACCGGCTCGAACATGTCGGGCAAGAGTACGTTTTTGCGGACGGTGGGTATCAATGCGGTGCTGGCGTTTGCGGGGGCTCCGGTTTGCGCCACGGAGATGCAACTATCTCATTTCCGGGTGTTTACGTCCATGCGCACGCAGGATTCGCTGGAGGAAAGCGTGTCGTCGTTTTACGCCGAGTTGAA
>JALOMD010000538.1 GCA_025455595.1 Cytophagales bacterium
CAGTTGACTGATTTACTGAATAGTCTGTACAATCAGGATTTTGCCAAAAGAGAAGAATTTGAAACGCTATTGACACTTGGACTGAATCACGAACAACAGCACCAAGAACTGTTGGTGACAGACATCAAGTATATTTTGGGTCACAATCCGTTGTTTCCGGCGGTTTCTGTATTACCGGAAGAGACGTTTCTCTACAATACAGACGCAACAGTAAATCAACCGGCAACCGTTACGGAAGGCGTGTACGAAATAGGCTACGCGGGCGACGGATTCTGTTTTGACAATGAATTGGGCCGACATAAGACGTATTTGCAACCTGTACAATTGTCGCACCGTTTGGTGACGAACGGCGAGTACATGGAGTTTATGGAAGCGGCTGGTTACCAGAATTTTAACCACTGGCTTGCCGAAGGCTGGGACTGGGTGAAACAGAACCGGATTCAGGCTCCGTTGTATTGGCACCGTATAGAAGGCCATTGGTGGCATTATACCTTTGAAGGCTTGCAGCCGGTGCCGCCCGACGAGCCGCTGGCCCACGTGAGTTTCTATGAAGCCGATGCCTTTGCCCGCTGGAAAGGGCTGCGCCTGCCGACAGAGTTTGAATGGGAAATAGCCGCCCGACAGTTTCTCTGGGGACAGCGTTGGGAATGGACGAACTCGGCCTATTTGCCGTATCCCGGCTTCACGAAAGCGGACGGAGCCGTGGGCGAATACAATGGCAAATTCATGATTAACCAAATGGTGTTGCGCGGGGCTTCCGTAGCCACGCCGCCGGGCCATTCGCGAGCCACTTACCGCAATTTTTTCCACGCCGACAAACGCTGGCAGTTCACCGGCATCCGGCTGGCGCAGTCCGGCCTCCCCCAACCCCCTCCGAAGCCTGCCACGCAACAGGCGTGGGAGAGTGCTTTTTAACTCCCCCTTCGGGGGTTGGGAGGCCGCCTTATGAAATCTCTTTGTCATGCAAACCGCTATAACAACCGAATTCGCAACCGATGTCATGAGAGGCTTGCGAAGCAGCCCCAAACGGCTGTCTTCCAAGTATTTCTACGATGACGAAGGAAGCCGGATTTTCAAAAAAATCATGCACTTGCCTGAGTATTATTTGACTCGCTGCGAGACCGAAATTTTTGAGCAGGAAAAAGAAACGTGGCTGCGGCTGTTTGACCCGCAACAGACAGGTTTCGAACTAATAGAACTGGGAGCCGGCGACGGACTAAAAACCAAAATACTGCTCAAGCACTTTCTACAGCAAAAGGCGCGTTTTACTTATGTGCCGATAGACATTTCCGCTGGTGTCTTGACAGAACTTGCCGACAATTTGCACAACGAATTGCCCCAATTGTCAGTTAAACCGACAGAGGGCGACTATTTCACAGCGTTGCAAAGACAACTCTCCTCTACAGACGCGATTCGGCGGGTGGTGTTGTTTTTAGGCTCAAACATCGGCAATTTCTCGGAAAGCGAAACGATTTGGTTTTTTCAGCGGCTCAAAGACCTTCTCCTCAACGGCGATTTGCTGTTGTTGGGCTTTGATTTGCAGAAACATCCGTCTGTAATCTTAGCCGCTTACAACGATGCGCAAGGCGTGACCCGCGAGTTTAACCTGAACCTGTTGCGCCGCCTCAACCGCGAACTCCAAGCTGACTTCGACCTCAGCCAGTTCGACCATTACCCGCTCTACGACCCGTCCACGGGCGAGGCACGTAGCTATTTGGTGAGCCGCATCCAACAGACAGTCCGTTTGGACACACTGGGCGAAACGGTGCAACTGGAAGCGGGGGAATGCATTCACACGGAAATATCGCGCAAATACACGTTGGTGCAAATGCGAAGTTTGGCGCAAAGCGTTGGTTTGCAGCCGCTTGCTTGGTTTACAGACAGCAAGGATTATTTCACAGACATGCTGCTGGAAATTCGGAAATGAACGGCGGTTGTCTTTGCAACAAAAGTTTTCGTGTTTTTCAGTAGCGTTTTGGGCAAAAATTGCCCAAAACGCTAAAATACAAACCAAGGCACTTCAAAAACGGGTTTTGAAAATCGCCTGTCACCGTCGCGAAAGAAACAATGAAATTGACAATAACCGGCTATTCGACAGCTCTGTTCTCGACTTGGTATTTCATAGAAGAATTCGGTATTTTGTTTGATGCCGGAGACGGATTGACGGCTTCGCTTTTGCATAAAAGCCGAAAGATAAAAAACGTGTTCATTTCGCACGCCGACAGAGATCATGTGACCGGACTGTTACAATTCAATCAATTGAATGCAGACAACCAGCCGACTATTTACTATCCGCGCGACAGCATGTCGTTTCCGTATTTAGATGCGTTTTTCAAGAAATTCGATCCGCACAATACCGGTACTGTCTGGACACCTGTGATTGAGAAGGAAACGATCAAGATAAAACAAGATTTGCTTGTAGAGACAATCAGAAATGGACACATTGCGTCACCTGGTAGTGTTTGCAAAAGCCTGAGTTACAAAGTGATTCAGACGAAGCGGAAACTGAAGCCTGAACTGGCGAAACTGCCCGGTTCGGAAATTAAAAGAATCATTGAGGAACAAGGCCAAGAAAACACTTCTACAGAAGTCAGAACCACGCTGGTCAGTTATTCAGGCGACACGCCGGTTGAGGACCTCGAGAGATTTGACAACTCCGAAATACTGATTCATGAAGCCACTTTTCTCTCAAAAGGCGATGCCGTTGTCAGGCCGCACAAAAATTTGCATAGCAACTTGGAAGAAGTAATGGAAATGGTGAGTCAAATAAAAATCGGTACGCTGGTTTTGGGGCATTTCTCGTCGCGATACGCCATTGAACAGATTGACCGTAGCATCCTGGAACTCTGTGAAAAACACGCAATAAACATCCCGGTGTTCAGAGTGCCTTGCGGTGAAACAGCAGTAGATATTCTGTCGGCCAATCCGATTAACAAATGAAGTTGTTCTCTGTTGCCGTTTTGGGCAAAAAATGCCCAAAACGGCAACAGAGAACAGAAATCCAAAATATTTTTGCAAATGGCTCAAAAAACCAAAGTCGGCATCATCGGCGGGGCCGGTTACACTGGCGGCGAATTGATTCGCATTCTACTGAATCACCCGAATGTAGAAATCGCGTACGTTCACAGCAAAAGCTCCGCCGGAAAGCCGCTGCATTCTGTCCACACAGACTTGATTGGTGAAACAGATTTGCATTTCGCAGGCGAATTCGCTCCCCCTTTGGGGACTGGGGGGCCTGATGTCGTTTTTCTATGCGTGGGGCACGGCGAGGCGAAAGGTTTTCTTGCCGAAAATCCTGCCATTTTGCAACACAAAGTGATAGACCTGAGCCAAGACTTCCGCGACGAATCCAACGGCTTTGTCTATGGCCTGCCCGAACTGAACAGAGAACGCATCAGAAACGCACAATACATTGCCAATCCGGGTTGTTTTGCCACGGCCATTCAACTGGCCTTGCTGCCGCTGGCGCAAAGCGGCTTGCTTACAGACAGC
>JALOMD010000539.1 GCA_025455595.1 Cytophagales bacterium
GTGCTGTGGGGTGTTCATAATTTCCTGTGGGCTTCCGGTGCCAACGCCTCCACGGTGACTACCGTCATGACGCGGCTGAACACCAAAGTGGACAATGACTTGGTGAATCCCGCCGAGCTACGTGCCATGCGATTCGGCGATACGCAGTCCATGCCCATGCTCATCGGGCAGGCCACCACGCCGAGGGTTTGGTTCGGCGTAATCGGCTATCTTGCCAACCGCGACCGGGGCAACACCGCCAAAGCCACCAGCTACCTGAACGCCGTCTCCACCACCGCCGACTACTTCCTCGGGGGCAACCCGCTCAACATGTGTTGGGTGAGCGGTGTGGGCGAACGGTCGCCGCTGGGTGTCTTTCACCTCGACTGGTTTGCCAGCGACAACCTTTACGTGAACGGGCCCGGTGGCAACCGCAAGGACATCCGCGCAAAAAGAGGCTTCGTTCCTTATGGTATCTGGCGTTCAGACCGTTCGGACTGGGGCTGGTGGAGTCCGGTGTTCGGACACAAGACCGCGTATCCGGCCATCCCGACCAACGGCGTGAACACCGGTACGGCTTGCACTTGGCCCGGCCACGAAATGTATTTCGACGACCGCAACGCGCCGCTTCCCGCCGAAAATACCATTCACCAAACCCAAGGGCCTTCGGCTTTGATTTACGGCTTCCTGTACGCCGTTGCCAGCGGCGGAACTACCCCGCCGCCCCCGCCCCCGGCCGGGCTGATCAATGGCGGCATTTACGAAATTGCCCCGACCCACGCTTTGGGAATGCGGCTGGATGTAAACGCGGCCAGCAATGCCAACGGGGCCAATGTGCACATCTGGACGGCCAACGGGACTTCGGCGCAACGCTGGAAACTGTTTGACGTGGGCAGTGGCGTGTATGAGCTTGAGCCGCAGTGTGCCATCGGCAAGCGGCTGGATGTAGTGGGCTGGGGCACTGCCGACGGTACCAATGTGGACATTTGGCAGGATGTTGACCAAGCCAATGAACGCTGGAAACTGATTGACGTAGGCGGCGGCAACTACGAATTGGAGCCGCAAAACGCCATCGGAAAGCGGCTGGACGTGAACAACTGGGGTACTACTGACGGTAGCAACGTGCAAATCTGGCAGGGAGCCGGCCAAGCCAACCAGCGTTGGCGGTTCACGTTGGTTTCCAGTGCCCGCATGGCGGCCAGTTTGGAAGACAAGGCTCCGGGGCAACTGTTGGTGTACCCCAACCCCAGCCAAGGCGGCGCGTTCCAAGTGTCTTTGCCCAAATCCCAAAAACCGTTGTTCCTGCTCACCAACAGCCTTGGGCAAACGATTCCGGTCGCCAGCCAGCAGTTGGGCGACGGACACTACCAGCTGACACCGAGAACGAACTTGGCATCCGGCCTGTATTTCATCCGCGTGAAAACGACTGACGGCGAGCAGGTGAGCAAAATGGTCGTTCACTGACACAATGCGTTCTACCGGGGATTTTGGAATTCTCGGTACACACAAGACAATTTTCATTTCAGAGCAAACAGGCGTTTTGGGCAATTTTTGCTCAAAACGCCTGTTTGCTTCCGCAACTTCGCAAAGCGTGCAAGTTCGTGTCCTCTTCGCATTTTTAGACCTGCTCTCACAAGAAATACATTCAGACAGGTTACAAAACGCAGACTGTCTTCTCTGTTGGATTGGAACCCTTTTCGCCAAAATTTGCCCAAAACGGTGCCTGCCTTCCAACTTCGAGTTCCAAACCCCTGCGATGAAAAAAATAATCACCCTTTTTCTGATACTTTGTCTTTCCTGTCGCGTAGTGAATGCCGTTGCCGCTGACATCGTGGACGTGCTGCCCGTCACCAACCGCATCCTGCTGGTGCATTTCGACGATGGCTACACGGTGCCGCACAAAAAAGGCCAGAAACGCAGCGACGAGTCTGCTGTGGTGGATCCGCTGGACGTGACGCGGGCCATGCTGCTGGCCTCCTACACCCTCGGCAGTGCCGACGATGCCAACTACGCCACGCCGCAAAACCCGACCGACATCGGGCGGAAGTCGAAAGGCACCGAGTATGCCAACTTGTGCGAAGGCTGGGGCGGCGCGGCCGTGGGCTGCCAAAACACCAGCCCTGACCACGCCAAGGAACACTGGGTTTACCTGTTCCTGCCCCAACCATTGCAAAAAGGCAGAACCTACACCCTCTCCACGGGTACGCTGGCAAAAAACAAAGCCGCTGTCACGTTCACCTTCGACGAAACCAAACTCCGCTCCGAAACCGTCCATGTCAACAACTTGGGCTACAGCACGGCTGCACCCGCCAAGTACGGCTATCTGTACCACTGGATGGGCGACAAAGGCGGTGCGGACTTGGCCGCGTTCAACGGAAAGGATTTCCGAATTGTGCGCACTTCCGACCGGCAGGCGGTATTCAACGGAAAAGTCGCCTTCCGCAAGGACAAGAATAACGCCGAAACCGCCCAAAGCGACCCGAACGAAACGCCTAATCGAAATTTTTCCTTGTCTGATGTGTATGAATGCGATTTTTCGGCCTTCAATACGCCGGGCGAGTACGTATTGTCGGTGGACGGCATCGGGTGTTCGTTTCCGTTCAAAATCGAGGCCGATGTGTTCCGTGAAGCGTACTTCTGGACCATGAAGGGCCTGTTCCAAAACCGGAGCGGCATCGAACTGAAAGCCCCGTTTACCGAACATCCGCGTCCGGCCCCGCACCATCCCAAGCTCACGCCCGGATTCGCCGGACGGCTCAAGTACACCACGGCCCGCTTCTTCGACTACAAGGGCGGCGACAACGACCCGGCCGACAAACCGACCATCGAAGCCGGTGCCAAAGGGGCCTTGACCGACACATGGGGCTGGTACCAAGACGCGGGCGACTGGGACGCGTACTACTCGCATTCGCACGTGCCTGCCGAGTTGATGTTTGTCTATGAAGCGGCCCGCAACAAGTTCACCGACAACGAGTTGAACATCCCCGAAAGCGGCAACGGCCTGCCCGACCTATTGGACGAGGCGGCTTGGCTGTTGCGGTTCTACAAACGTGCCAAAGACGAAATCAAGACCAAGGGCTGGGGCACGGGCGGTGTGCCCGGTGCCCGCGTGTTCGGCGACCTCTGGGGCGGCGACGAACGCGAAGGCGGCATTACGCAAGGCTCGTGGGAAGACACCGGACGCGACTGGTACGTGTCGGGCGAAGACCCGTGGATGAGCTATAAGTACGCTGCCTTGGCCGCCCAGATGGCTTACATTCTGGCCTCCGAACGCAAGACCGACCCTGAGAACGTGGATTGGGCGAAGGAAGCGGTGGAAGCCTATGCGTGGGCGAAGAACAACACCAAGGCTGGCGATGAAAACGTCAGGTTTGGCGACTTGCTGCTGCGCGAAATGCGTGCTTACGCCGCCGCCGCTTTGTACCGTGCCACCGGAGCCGCTCCGTACCACGAGCAGTTTTTGGCCGACGTAGCCAACGTTTTCAGCGGCAGTGCCTTGAACGGCGGCAAGC
>JALOMD010000540.1 GCA_025455595.1 Cytophagales bacterium
CATGCGGAAGGCCCGCATGTATCCTGATGTGTCCGAGTATTTGGTCAAACCTGTTTCGGTGGACAAGATGCGTGCTTTGGCACAGCAGGCGGGCGGCTTATCGCTTTCGGGCAGTGCCGCTTGAAAAGTTTCGCCGTAATCAAAAGATTTTCCCCTAAGATTGCCTTCGACCAGCTATTTCCTCAATAGTTCCGTACGACAAAAGAGGTCTTTTTCATTTCGCCTCTCGCTCCCGACCAGCTTCATAAGACACAAGCGTTTCTACACGCTTGGCTTTGCCGTTTCGGCGAATGATTAATCTTTCGTTTAACGAAAAAAAACAGATAATCTCCCTGTATTGCGTTCATCGCTGTTGGGCGGCGTTTTGGGCAATTTTTGCCCAAAACGCCGGATAGACAGTATACGTCTTGTCTGTAGGCATCGCGCAGCACTCCACTTGATTTCTCACCCACCTAAACCCTTTATAGTGCATGAACATTAACAACACAGTTCCCATTGATTTCCGCGATCCGCAGTACGATGGGTTGCTGTCCCGGCTTCAGGGCAACATACTGAAAGGGCACGGCCGCGAAAGCACCATGAGCATCTTCATCTGGTTCCGGGGAGGCCGAGTTGAAAAGGCGCGGGCTTGGCTGCGTGAATTTGCCGCAACTAAAGTGACTTGCATGAAAAAACAGCTTCGGGAAACGGAGGTTTTCAAGCGTAATCACATTCCCGGCGGTTTGTTTGCCGGTGTTTATATCACGGCCAAAGGATACAAATACTTCGGACACGAACTCGACGGTTTCGACGATGTGCCTTTTAAAAACGGCATGGCCCAAAGCGACCTGAACGATCCGCCGACGGCACGCTGGGAGGCCGGTTTGCGTGGCAACGCCAACAATGAAATTCACGCCATGATTTTGCTGGGCGACCACGACGAAGAACGCATTTGCAAAGCTGCCAAAGAAATAACGGAAGCCGTCGAGTCGTTGGGAAAAGTGTTGACTGTGGAATACGGGCGGGCTATCAAGAACGAATCGGGCGATGGAATAGAACATTTCGGCTATGTGGACGGGGTGAGCCAGCCACTGTTTTTTACAGATGAAATCAATGCTTACAAAAACAATTCTTTCGGCATCTTGGATTTCGACCCTTTTGCACCGTTGAGCCAAGTGTTGGTGCCCGACCCGCTGGCCGGGACAACAGACGCTTTCGGAAGCTATTTTGTTTTCAGAAAACTTGAACAGGATGTGCAAGGGTTCAAGAAGGCGGAACAAGAATTGGGCAAGGAACTGGAAAAAATAGCGAAAGCAAAACACGTGGATTTTGACCCGGAAAGAGCCGGTGCCATGCTGGTGGGGCGTTTTGAAGACGGCACCCCTGTTGTTCTGAGCGAAACAGACGGAATGATTGGTAGCGGCACAGCCAACAACTTTAACTATGCCAAGGATACGGATGGACTCAAATGTCCGTTCCACGCCCATGTACGCAAAAGCAATCCGCGCACCAACGGCAAAATAGACGAACATACCATGGCCCGGCGCGGCATCACATACGGCAGCCGACAGGTGAATCCGGCGTTCGAGCAATCGTTTGCCCAAATGCCCACTGGCGGCGTGGGGTTGCTGTTCATGAGTTTTCAGGCCAGTATCGAACGCCAGTTTCAGTTCATCCAGCGGGGGTGGGCCAATAACACCAATTTCCCTGTTCCAAATACGGGAATTGACGCTATCATCGGACAGGTTCCCGCTGGTGCAGCCAAAACCAGCCACGGCAAATACGCCGTTGACTACGGCAAGCCGCCGCTGTCAGGGCCTTTCGACTTCAAGCTGTTTGTGACCATGAAAGGCGGCGAATATTTCTTTGCTCCCTCTGTTCCGTTTCTGACGGAAAAGGTTTGAGGCTTTGCACAGATGCAGATGCGCAAAAAACGTTTTTGCTTATCCGAACCTGTTTGTTTTCGTTTTTTGCAGCGTTTTGAGCAATTTTTGCTCAAAACGCTGCAAATATACTGTCACATCTAAACTTGGTTTTTATCATGAAAAACAACTACTTGCTTCTGTTGTTATGCCTGATTGTTTGCTGCCCGCTCCGTGCGCAAATACTTGACATGAAACGTGCCATGAGTTCTATGGGTACAAAGCAAAAGTCTGAGGATTCGACGAAGAAAAAAGATTCGACGGAGAAAAAAGATGAAAAACAGTATGGTGCCAATAGTGACACAGATAGAAACGACAGACTGAACGGTCTTGGTGACTTCACGTTCAACGGCTTCAAGGTGATTCCTAATGTCAAGATTTTGGCATCAAGAGTGAGGATGAGTGACAATACCAACGAACGCCGCCACTGTTTCTACACAGCGGCTGAATTGTTCATCTTGCCCAATTACGCCACCTTCGAGCCGACGGAATACCGGGCCAATTTCTTTATTCCGGAAATCAGCAACTACGGTTTTCAATTATCCTTGGCCTACGCCAATTTGGAAAAAGGTAGCGGTTATGAGACCAAAAAATTCATCCCGTCTGTTTTTCTGAACGCAAACATCTTGAGCAAGGGCTTTCGTAAAGATACCTTTGGCATCAACAAAGACTTTAGTTCGCTGGTGTGCCACTTGAATGCAGGTGCCGAGGTGGTGATACCGGAGAGCTACGTAAGTTTCTACGGCGGCATCAACTGGGTGTGTACACTGGCGGGCAGGCAGGATTTCAGAGAAAACCTCGCCACACCAGACATGAATTTCCTGTTTTTCAACGCTGGGATACGCGCCGAACTAAACCTGACGGAAAACAACAACACACTCGCCTTGGACATCGGCTTTTTGGGACAAAGCGGCGTGGTGAGCGATTTCGTCAGAAACAAAGATGCGGTGATTCCACAGATACGGATTGGGTTCAGACACAGCCTGCTACAGAATCCGAAGCTTGTGGCGGGAAATTGAGCTTGAAAAGCCGCCAAGTTTTTTGTATTTTCTAATTGAGTGAAACCTAACCGTTTTGAGCATTTTTTGCCTAAAACGGTTGGTTCATGGTTCTGTAGTAGCCCAACCTCCGCTCAACACATCACTGACCCGCTTATGAAACAAGTCATCGACACACTCAGGCGCATCTTTAGGCAGGCCGCCGACTGGTGGCTGGTGATACGGCCGGCACGGTTTGCCTTGATTATACTGTTGGTGGGGGCATTTGCCTTCACCGGCGTGGAGCCGGCGCATGATGTTTTCAATGGCATTGCCGTCGGCAGCAGCGACGGTTCTGGCATCACAATCACATATTCGGCATTGTTGGTAGGCACGTTGCTGTGGAGTTTCACCGTGTGGGCGACGGTCTATTACGCCTATCAATATGTTAACCTGAAACCTCGCCAGAAAAGCCTGCATCACGAGGCATGGTTTCTGAAAGTTGCCAAATGGATACTTACGGTTTTGCCTGTTTTTCCGTTCGTCATTGCGGCTTGGGGTTTTTGGGCAGCCGATGCCAAACCGCAAGCGGGCGAGAGAATAATGTCTTAT
>JALOMD010000541.1 GCA_025455595.1 Cytophagales bacterium
GCTACACCAACTCGTGCAGGTGCGTGTTGAACACGTGTTCGGCCAAGCCGAACGACAGCGTCATGCCTGCGCCGCCGAGGCCGTTCACAATCCACACGTTCGGCTCCACTTCGCGCACCAGTTCGGTGGCTCCGTTGGTCAGTTTCGGGTACACGCCGTGCCAGCGTTCACGGATGCGTAAATCCGGGAATTGGGTGAACGTAGCCAAGTAATTCAGCACCAGCCGGTCAATCTCGTCCTTGTCGAACGGGTCGGGCGTGGGGCCGTATTCGTGCGAGTCGCCGAGGGTAAGTTCGCCCGCCTCGGTTTGTGACACCAGCACGTGAATGCCGTATTGCTTGTACAAGGGCATGGTTTCGGCAAACCGCTTCCGCAAGGCTGGCAACGACGGACACGCCCCGAACGCAGCGTAGTGCGTTAGCGTGAGTCCGGCGCAGAGCGAGGCACCCATGCGCCAGCCATCGGGCTGGGCTACGGTGCGCATCATTTGTAGTTTGCACTTGGTGATGGGGTTTTCGGCGAACACGTCCGGGTACAACGTCTCAAAATCGGCACCGCCGCACACAAAAATACGGTCGGCTTGCCAACGCTGGCCGCCCGCCTCAAAATGCGGCGATTGAATGGACGTGACGGCGGTGTCGAAATGAAAATCCACTTCGTACCGTTCGGCCAAAAAACCGGGTAGCGTGGCAATCACCTGACGCGGGTCCACGATGGTTTCGGTTTCGCTCCACAAAGCTCCCAACAAGCCTTTCGTGTTCACCGCCGGACTTTTTTCGAGAATCTTTTTCGGGTCGGTGAGCAGTTCGCAACGGTGACCGCTGTCTTGGGCGTTCCCGCCAGTTGCGGGATTTGCAATCTGGGCAAATTCTTCCAAAACGGCCCATTCGTCACTGTGATACGCGACGTGCAGCGAGCCGTTCGGGTTTATCCAAAATCCGGCTTGCTTGGACAATTCGTGGTAGATTTCACGGCTGCGCAAGGCTCGTTCCAGCAGCGGCCCGGCGGGTTGCCCAATCGGCCACACCATGCCGAAGTTGCGGATGGAAGCTCCCACGGCACGGCTGCTGCGTTCAAAAACGGCTACTTTCAGGCCGCGCAAGGCGGCGGTGCGGGCCACGGCCAGCCCCACAATTCCTGCACCGATAACGGCGATGTCGTAAGATTTTTGCATGTTGAATGGTTAAATGGCTGATTGTTGATTGTCAATTGTTAATTGATGTTTTAGGCATTTTTTTCCAAAATGCATTGTAGCATCACGCTGTGGCGTGGTGTGCCACCGAAGGCAGGTTTTGATGTTTGAAAAGATACTATTTTCTATAAAATCTAGCGTTTTGATAGATTTTTTTTCTAAAACACTTGAAAATTATCCGTCATTGCGAGGCGTGTACTCCGAACGAAGTGAGGAGGTAACGCCATGGCAATCTCTCAACCACAAGCTCGGCAAAAACATTGGGCACAGACGCGATTAGTTTCAGTCCGAGCCTGTGGGAACCGTGTTTGCCGAGCCTGTGATGATGAGATTGCCACGCTCCACTTCGTTCCGCTCGCAATGACGGATAATACAAAAAGCGTTTTAGGCAATTTTCACTCAAAACACCCAACCAACGTTTGGCCATTCACTCATTCTCTCATTCAATCATTCAAAATTGACCTCGCAAGGCTACCCATAGGCTACGTCCCACGCCGTCCACGCCGGAGCCGTGGATGCGGTAAGCGTTGTTGAGCAGGTTTTGTACACCGATGTTCACGCCGATGGCGCGGTAGGTGTATCCGGCGTACAGGTTCATCACGTTCCAGGCGGGTGTGGCACCGTCCACCAAGCGACTGGAAATGCGGACATCCGAACGGTCTCCAGCGGCCAGGCGGTCTTGTTTTCCGGCGAATAGATACTCAATCCGTCCCGAAAAGCCCTTGTACGCCGCCCGCACGCCCAGCCGCCCGAACAATGGCGGAATGCGGCGCATCGGTTCGTTGCGGCTTTGGTCTTGGCCGTACACATAAGTCAGGTTTCCGAATGCCACTACCGACGACCACAAGGCCACTTCAGCCTCAGCTTCGCCGCCGTACAGCAGCGATTCCGACGAATTGATTTTGGTATAGACACGCGTATTTTGAATCAACGTGTCGCCGTTAAACGACGATTTTATACGGACAATTTGGTTGGTCAGGTTGGTGCGATAAGCCAGCACGGAACCCGAAAACCGGCGACTCCGAAACTTGTAGCCGCCTTCCAGCGTGGCCGTCCGTTCGGGCGACAGGTTGGCGTTGGGGACTTCGTACACGTTGGCCTCCACGTTGCCGAGCTTGCTCACATCGTCGAGATTGGGCGAACGGAAACCGGTGTTGAAACTGACAATCAAATGGTGGTCGGAGTTGATTTTGTACGTGGCCGAGGCGTTGCCCACCAAAGCGGCGGGCTGGATGCGCGGATTGTTGATGGCCTCGTCGCGCACTTGCAGCGTGACGGCATTGTACCGCAAACCGCCGGTCAGTTGAATACGTTGAAAATCAAGCACGTGGCTGGTAAAAACAGCCAAATTTCGCATCTCCGAGCCGTCGGCGAAGTTGCCGCGCCGGGCGGTGGCCGCGCCGGTTTGCAAGTTGACAGAAGCAAGTTGGCTGCTTACCCGGTCCAAGTAATACTCCACACCCGACTGGATTTGCCAGAAAGAGGCCGGTTGCGAATGCACCTCGGCCACGGCTCCCCAACTGTTCACCACGTCCTTGCCTCGGTTAAAAGTGGCCGCATTCCGACGTTGGGTCTCCAGTCCTTCCACCGAACGGTTCAGCGAGGCCGTGAGCCGCAGCGTTTGCATCCACTTGTTTTCCGACTGCCGCTCCCAACGCAAGTAACCCAACGTGCGGGCTTGCGGCACAAAGCTGTAACGAACAAAATTGTCTTGTGCCACGCGGTAGTAAATCGGCACGTCGTACTGCACCAAGTGCTGGTAGCTGGCCGTGAGCAGGCCGTTGGCGGGTGTGCGCACCAGCAGTTTGGCATCGGCGGCGCGTTCTTGGTAAGCCGACGGCGATTGGAATCCGAGGCTGCCGCCCGCCAGCAAATCGCCGAAGTTGCGGGCCGAAAAGCCGCCCAAAAACGCGATTTTCTCAGTAGAAACCGAGATTTCGCCCCGCCCGGACGCTTCCATGCCTGCACTCATCCATTTGCCGAAGAAGCCTCCCCCCAGCGGCCCCCCTCACCTGCAGTGAAGGGCAGCCGCTCCTTGGAGAACATGTGCCCCAGCTGCTGCTGCCACCCCCTAAGGCAGGACACCCCCGCCATCACCAGCGCACACCCCAACGTGAAGCTGATGGCAAACTTTGCAGGGGCCACGATGAGCACCGGGAGGAAGACCGCAAAGGCAAGCAGCAGGAACAGGCAGCCGCCGCATATCATCAACAGTGCAAGACCAAACTGCTGCTGGGATGGGAGCCTGCGTGCCGGGTGTACGTGGTAAGCTACGCAGGGGTACAAGGAGTGTGTTG
>JALOMD010000542.1 GCA_025455595.1 Cytophagales bacterium
ACCGAAGCGCAGGAAGACGGCGCGTGGTCACGGCCCGAAAACTTGGGTTATCCCATCAACACCGCCGACGACGACATTTATTTCGTGCTTTCGGCCGACAACAAGCACGGCTACTACGCCTCGGCCAAGGAAGGCGGCTCCGGCGAAAAAGACATTTACATGATTTCGATGCCGCCGCGCAAAACCGTCGAGTTGTCGTCGAACATCAAGACGATTGCGGTGAAAACGGCTGCTCCGGCCATCAAGACGGTGGAGATGAAAATACAGGAGCCGGTGGAAATCAAGACCGATGCCACCATTGTGCGCGGCAAAGTGATTGACGCAGAAACCAAAGAGCCGCTGGTGGCCTCCGTGGTGTTGGTTGACAACGCCACCGCCACGCAAGTCGAAGACCACCAAACGGCCGCCGACGGCTCGTTCAGTACGTTCATGCCGTCGGGCAAGAACTACAACTTCTCGGTGCAGAAGGACGGCTACCTGTTCCACTCCGAGAACTTCGACATTCCGCAGGCCAACGGCTTCCAGCAGTTCGACATTGTCATTGAATTGAAGAAAGTCAACATCGGAGCCAAGGTGGTGCTGCGCAACATTTTCTTCGATTTCGACAAGGCCACCTTGCGGCCCGAATCAACCGCCGAATTGGAGAACTTGCTGGAAATCATGCAGAACATGCCTAAACTGAAGATAGAGTTAGCGGGCCACACCGACAACAAAGGCAGCGACGAATACAACAAAACCTTGTCGCACCGGCGGGCCAAGGCCGTGGTGGACTACCTGATTGCCAAGGGCATTGCCGCCGACCGGCTCCGGTACATGGGCTACGGCGAAGACCGTCCCGTGGCACCCAACGACACCGATGCGGGCCGCCAACTGAACCGCCGGACGGAGTTTGAAATCATAGGGAAGTAAAGTCGTAAGTGGTAAGTCATAAGTCGCAAGTGGTCAGTTGGTTATTCCTCTTTGCGGTCTTTGCGAGAACCTTTGCGCCTTTGCGTGACAAATTGGGTTTCTCGCAAAGGCGCAAAGAAAAACACGGTCGCAAAGAGAACAACAGCAGTTTGGTTGTCAGTTTTTAGCCGTTAGCCATTAGCAGTTAGCAGTTGGTAAAAAAAGTAAATCATTGATAATCAGTTTATTGTAAAGCGTTTTAAGCATTTTTTGCCCAAAACGCAAAACCGAATGTGAAACCAAAATAATCCCAGCCGTACCGTTGCAGCCAGTCTTTTGCAGGGAGGTGGTTGGGGAAATCTTCGAAATGCTCAAAACCATGAAAATGATGCGCAATTGCTTGGCCGCCACCGTTTTGTGGCTGCTGTTTGCCTCAGTCACGCTTGCCCAAACACCCGATGCCGATCTCGTGGCCGAGGCCGATGCCGCTTACAACGTGGGCGGTAAAATGCTGGCCTTGGAAACCTACGAACTGGCCCTGAAAGCCAACCCGAACAACGTGCGGGCCAACTTCATGGCAGGCAAGTGTATCTTGGAAACCATTGACAAGGGCCGGGCCAGCAAGTACTTGCTCAAAGCCTACGAACTCGATCCGAAGGTGAGCAACGACATCCTGTTTCTCATCGCCGAGTCGTATCACTTGGGTTTCAAGTTCGACGAGGCTACTGATTATTACCAACAGTACGCCAAGCAGTTGCAGGCCGCCGGGCTGAAGTCAATCGAGGCCAAAAACGCCTTTGCCAAGACCGAAAAACGAATCAAGGAGTGCGAAAACGCCAGAAGCTTTACCAAAGACCCCAACGCCTACCAAAGCCAAAACGTGGGCGAAGGCGTGAACACCGTCTATCCTGAGTACGGCGTGGCCGTGAACAAAGACGAAACCATGATGGTGTTCACCTCGCGGCGCGAAGGCTCCACCGGTATCGGCAACGTGGACAAAGACCTCCAGTTCTTCGAGGACATCTACGTGGCTTACTTCAAAAACGGCAAATGGGAACCCGCCCAAAACATCGGGCCGGTCATCAACACCGAGTACCACGATGCCAGCATCGGCTTGTCGCCCGACGGCCGCACGCTGTTTTTGTACAAAGACGAAAACGGCGGCGACATCTACGTGTCGGAAATGAAGCAAGACAGCACGTGGGCCGAGCCGCACCCGATCAGCGACCAGATCAACTCGGACTACAACGAAAACTCGGTGTCCATCTCCGCCGACGGCACCACGATGTTCTTCACCAGCGACCGGCCCGGCGGGTTGGGCGGTATTGACATTTGGGTGAGCAAAAAAGACAAAAAAGGCCGCTGGGGAAAGCCTGAAAACGTAGGCGCACCCATCAACACCGAAGGCAACGAAGACGGCCCGTTCATTGACTACGACGGCAAGACGCTGTATTTCAGCTCGAACAACCACAAAGGCATGGGCGGCTATGACGTGTTCGTGTCCGAATATGACAGCGCGGGCAAAGCTTGGAAAGAACCGGTGAACATCGGCTATCCCATCAGCACGCCCGACAACGACATCTATTTCGTGAAGTCGGGCGACAGCAAATACGGCTACTACGCTTCGGTGAAAGACGACGGCATGGGCGAAAAGGACATCTACAAAGTGCTGCTGCCCGAAGACCGCCGCACCTACGAGCAACTGAAAAACAAGCCTATCAAGCCTATGCTGCCGCCGGTTGCCAAAGACATCCCGAAAGACATCAAGCCGGTTGACACACCTGCCGATGTGCCTGCCGCCAAGCCGTTGCAAGTGGTCAAGCTGAACATTCGCGTGCTCAACGAGGCCCGCAAGTCGCTGAACGTGAACTCGATTGTGGTCAAAGGCAAAGAAGACGGCGTGATTGTGGGCATTCAAAAAGTGGCCAACGGCATCTACCAGTGCGAGTTCCGCAACAGCACCGAGCAGGAGTACGTGGTGTCGGTGGAGCAGGGCGGCTACATGTTTGAAAACCTGGAAGTGACCGTGCCCGCCATGAGCGAAACCGCGCAACTCATCCGCCGCGACGTGACGCTGCGCCGCCTCAAAGAAGGTTTCGTAACGGTGTTGCGTAACATCTATTTCAACTTCAACCAAAGCACGTTCCGTATGGAGTCGTACAAGGAGTTGAACAAAATGGCCCGTTTGCTGAAAGAAAACCAGGCTATCCGCGTGGAAATCGCCGGACACACCGACAACGTGGGCGGCGACGAGTACAACCAGCGGCTGTCGCACCGCCGGGCGGTGGCGGTGGTCAACTACCTCATCAGCCGGGGCATTGATGCCAGCCGCCTCAACGCGCAAGGCTACGGCGAGGCGCAACCGCTGGCCTCCAACGACGACGAAAAAGAAGGCCGCGAACTGAACCGCCGCACCGAGTTCCGCATTCTGGGCAACAATCCGCCCAAGCCGGTTTCGCCCGCCACCGAGCCGGTGAGCAGCAACACGGAAAAATGGTGATTTTGAGGTCAGAGTTCAGAGAGTAGAAGTCAGAAATTTTCTCCCAAGCGGCGGGTCTTGTACCCGCCGCTTGGCGTTTTAGGCATTCCCGCTCCCGACA